>JAFAMK010000151.1 GCA_019233415.1 Vulcanimicrobiota bacterium | reverse complement strand
CCTCGCGCCGTATCCGTACCAAAACGCGCTCACCCGCGACGTCCGCACCGCCGCGGCCCAGCAGAACCGTTCGGAGTTCCTATCGCTCTGGGCCGGACAAGCTGCCGCGCTCGCGAAGGCCGAACCCGCCGCTACGATCGTCGCAAGGCTGGTGCGGGAAGCGCGTGAAGCAGCGCACCTTGCAACGACGGCGCTCGTGGCCGATCGCGCGATCGCGAGCACCACCTAAGTGCGCTCAGGTGTCGGCGCGTAATGCCTGCACGATGGCCGTTGGCGTTGCATCAGGCGACAGCTCTTGGCGCACCGCGCCGAAGTGGTCGACGATGAAGAGCCGGGTGTCGTGGTCGCCCGGCGAGCGGGATGCGTCTCCCGCTCCAAGCGCGAGTGCAACGGCGTTCAGCGCCGGCGGCGCTCCGGTCACGCCGACGATCGTATTGTTCCATGCACCGAGATAGTGTCGCAGCGTGTGGCCGTCGTCGTGCGTGGGATCGACCGTTACGAAGTACGCCGCCGGACGCGCGTTTGGTGTAAGCTCGCGCAGTGCGACCGCAACGTTCGCGAGCGTAAGCGGGCACTGATCGGTGCAGCGCGTGTAGCCGAGGACGAGCACTTCGTCGCGTGCTGGTGCGTCGAGCCGCAGCAGCGCACCGCGGTCATCGACTAAGGCAACGCCGGGAACGTGCCGCACCTGGGTCGTTTCGCCGAACGGACTTAGGCCAGGTACGAGAGCGCTGCGCGCCGCGAACATACAGACAACTGCGGCCACGAGAACTCCAAGCGCGACCGCCGCGATGGACCGGTCCCGCGACGTCACGCCGGCGCCGGGACGGTGGTGCGGTAGCGGATCGGCAAGTTCAACGCGGCGGCGGTGTAGCCGACGACGACCGTTGCGATCCAGACGATTTGATATGAGCCCGTCGCCTGCAGCGCGACGCCGCCCAGCCACGCGCCGAGGAACGCCCCGACTTGGTGGCTCAGGAAGCACACGCCGAAGAGCGCCCCCAAATTGCTCAGCCCGAATAACCGCGCCACGACGCCATTCGTCAGTGGAACGGTTCCGAGCCACGTCAGCCCCATCACGACGGCGAACGCGAGCGTCGAAACGGCCGTCGGCGGAAAGGCGACGAAGACGAGCGCAGCGGTCGCGCGAATCGTGTACAGCACCGCCAGCAAGAACTGCGGCGCGAATCGGTCCATCAACTTGCCGAAGCCGAAGCTGCCGATGATGTTGAAGAACCCGATCGTCGCGAGCGACGCCGCGCCGACTCCCGCCCCGACGTGGCAGATGCTCAGGTACGTCGGCAAATGCACGCCGATGAACGCAAGCTGAAAGCCGCACGCGAAGAAACCCGCCGTCACGAACAGATAGTTACTGTCGCGCAACGCGCCCCAGATCACCGGCCACGACGGGTTCGTTGCCGCCGCCGCGGCGTTCGCCGATGCCGTGCGGCGTCGCCCGCGCAGCACGAATCCGAGCGGGCCCGCCACGAGCGCAACCAGTGCCAGCATGATCAGCGCGCGCTGAAAGCCGCCGAGTGCAATCAGCGACTGCGCGATCGGGACAAGCGCGACCTGGCCGAGCGAACCGCCCGCCGCCGCGAGCGCGACCGCCGTCGCGCGCTGCGAGTCCGACGCAGCCCGGCTGATCGCCGAGATGACGACCGCGAACGTCATCCCGGCCTGCCCGAGCCCGATCAAGATGCCGAACCCGACGATCACGCTGACGACGCCCGGGAACAACGCAACACCCCCGAGCCCAACCGCATACAGCAACGCGCCGACGGCGACGACGACCCCTGGCCCGTAGCGGTCGGAGAGCGCGCCGGCGAACGGCTGCGCGATTCCCCACACGAGGTTCTGCAATGCGAGCGCGAACGCCAGCAACGCGAGCGAGGCGACGTGCGCCGCGCCCATCGGCGCCAAAAACAAACCAAACGTCTGCCGTGTCCCGAGCGCCGCCGAAATGATCAGCGCCCCCGCCGCCAACACGAGCCCGAGGTGCGGTTTGCGGTCCATGCGCGGCGACTCCGCGCCGCATGGTAGACCGACCTGTGTACCGACGTTCCGAGGGCGGCAGGTCGGCGAGCGCGGCGGCGGAAGCGCTGTTGCGGCATGTACGACCGACCTGTGCCCATGCGGAAACGCGCTGCGCCCACCGCATTGCCGGCCGAGTCACGACGGGCCGACGCCGCGTCGGCGCCGGACTCCATGCGCGGGCTGCGGCACAGCCTCGAGCGAGTCCTCGATGAACCCGGTGGTCGCCCGAGCGACCGCGGCGCGACGCTGCAGCGTATGGATCGCGGCGCTGCGGCAGCATCGGGGGACGACGACTTTTCCCGTTTCGCCGCGGAGCGTCACGGTGGCGGCGCTGCCGCCGCTGCTGCGGTCGCCGCGCCCGCCGCGCCTGCGGCTGCCGGCGGGACGGTCGCCGAGGTCGAGGTCGGCGAGATCTCGCCGGGACTGCCGGGACGCATCGTCACGCGTGGGCTCGGCGACTGCATTGCCGTCGTCGGCTACAGCGCGAACAACCACATTGCCGTGATGGCGCACGTGAACATTCCCGGTCAGGCGCTAGCCGGGGACGATCAGGCGCTGCGCGCGCACCGCGCCGAGTACGAGCGCGTGCGCGGCGTGATCCAGACGCGGCTAGGACCGGGCTACGGCGAGATCGCGTACCACATCGTGCGCGGGCGCATGTGGCAAGTCGTGGAGGCCGATTTGGCCACCGGTGGATACGTCTGGTCGATCAGCATGAAAGGGATGTTGCTCGACGTGTTCCGGGGCGCGACGTGGGGTGCGCCCGGTGCGGTCGCGACCTGGGACGGGAATACCCTGACGCCCTCGTAGTCGCGCCTAGCTGTGCGCGGCCACGAATGCGGCGAGGCGGGGGGCGATTTCGGTGCGCCACTTGCCGCCGCTGAAGATGCCGTAGTGGCCCACGCCGGGTTGCAGGTACGTTGACTGCTTCTCGGCGGGGATGTTCGGGCAGAGGGCATGTGCGGCAAGCGTTTGGCCCGGGGCCGAAATGTCGTCGTGTTCGCCTTCGACGGTGAAGAGCGCGGTCGTGCGAATCGCCGACGGGTCGACGGGGCGGCCGTGCCAGGTCATCTCGCCGCGGGCAAGCGTCGCGCGCTGGAAGACCTCGTCGACGGTCTGGAGATAGAACTCCGCCGGGATGTCCATCACGCTCAGGTACTCGTCGTAGAAGGCGCGCCGTTTCTGCGCCGACTCGCCGTCGCCGCGCACGAGGTCTTCGAAGATCTTCCAGTGCGCTTCGAGGTGCCGCTGCGGGTGCATCGACATGAACGCGCCGATCTGCAGGAAACCAGGATACACGGCGCGGCCGGCGCCGGGGTACCAGGCCGGGACGTTCATGGTCAGCTCGCGCTGGAACCACTCGAGCGAGTGCGTCGCGGCGAGCGTGGTCGGCGCGGTCGCGGCGGCGCGCACGTCGACCGGGCCGCCCATCAGCGTCATCGTACGCGGCTGTGCGGCCGGCTCGTCGGCGGCGAGGAGCGCGACGGCCGCGAGCACGGCGGGCGCGGGCTGGCAGACCGCGACGACGTGCGAGTCCGGCCCCAGCATGCGCAGATAGTCCATCACGTAGCCGACGTAGTCGTCCAGGTCGAACTGCCCCGCGTCGAGCGGGACGTCGCGCGCGTCGGCCCAGTCGGTGACGTACACCTCGTGCTTGTCGAGCAGCGCTTCGACGGTGCCGCGCAGCAGCGTCGCGTAGTGTCCCGACATCGGCGCAACGAGCAGCACGCGCGGCTGTGCGCGGCGTGTGCCGGTGTCGAAGCGGATCAGCCGCCCGAAGGGCCGTTCGTCGACGACCTCGACGCGTGCCGGCAGGTTCCAGGCGGGTTTGCCGCGGCGGCGCGCGACGCCGGAGAACACGTCGGCGAAGGCGTTGATCGTTCGACCGGTCCAGGTGTACGCCAGTGGATTGAACGGGTTGCCGAAAATCGCTTGCGCGGTCGCCGCCGACCAGCGCGCGGGGGTCATCGCGAGATACGCCGCGTCGTACTGTTCGTAGTAGATTTCGTCCGCCTCGTCGCGGGAACACCCGCTGGGATTCATCCGATCTTCCGCCGCGCGCCGGAAAAGCCCTCGCTCTTCGCCTCGGCGACACGGGCGGAAGGGGAAGGCGACCGTGCTGCGTGATACTCGCCCAGCCCGAGTCGAGAACGGAGGACACCGCTTGTTCGACGGACGAGTTGCTTTGGTAACCGGCGGCACGCGCGGGATCGGTGCCGCAATCAGCAAGACGCTCGCGAAGAGCGGCGCCCGCGTTGCAGCGGGTTACAGCAAAGGGAAAGACGCGGCCGAGGCGCTGCAGCAGAAGGTTGCGAGCGACGGCGCGGAGATGTCGATCCACCAGGGGCGCGTCGACGAGCCGGACGACTGCGCGCGCGTCGTCGGTGAGGTGCTCGAACGGTTCGGGCGCATCGACTATCTGATCAACAACGCCGGGATCACGGTCGACAAGACGTTGCGCAAGATGACGTACGACGACTGGCACAACGTCCTCGACGTGAACCTCTTCGGCGCGTTCTGCATGACGAAGAACGTGCTGGAGCACATGATCGAGCGCGGCAGCGGCCGCATCGTGAACATCAGCTCGATCATCGGCGAGACCGGCAACGTCGGGCAGGCGAACTACGCCGCATCGAAGGCGGGTCTGTTCGGGTTCACCAAGAGCCTTGCGCTCGAGATGTCGCGGCGCGGGATCACCGCCAACGTCGTCGCGCCGGGATTCATCGAGACCGAGATGGTCGGCCAAATGCCGCAGAACGTGCTCGACTCGGTCGTCGAGAAGATCCCGCTGCGCCGGCTCGGGCGGCCCGAAGAGGTCGCGCGCGTCGTGCAATTCCTGCTCGAAGACGAGTCGAGCTACATCACGGGGGCCGTCTACACGATCAACGGCGGCCTGGACATGTAGCGTTGGCGAAGACGACGGACGGCGACGCGGTGTGGAGCGGGATCGGTGAGTTCATCCGGGCGCAGCGCGAGATGGCGAATCTCTCGCTGCGCCAGCTCGCCGAGATCGCGAAGATTTCGAACCCGTACCTGAGCCAGATCGAGCGCGGGCTGCACAAGCCGTCCGCGGACGTCCTGAAGAATCTCGCCGGCGCGCTGAAGATTTCGGCCGAGACGATGTACGCGCAAGCCGGCCTGCTCGAAGGGCGGCCGGCCGTGCCTGTGGGCGAGTTCCCCGGGGTCGAGGAGGCGATCGCTGCCGACGGCCGCCTGACCGAGGAGCAGAAGGAGACCCTGATCCGCGTCTACCGCGGATTCGCCGGCCGTGCTTGACGGATCTAGCATATGCTTGATATAGTTAGCGCATGGCAACCTACACCGAAACGCTGAGCAAGCTCCAGGAGCAGACCTTGGAGGCCCTCAAGCAGGCCCAGGCGACGCAGGTCGCCGCCCTGACGACGATCGGCGAGCTCGTCTCGACCGTCCCGACGTTCCGCCCGACCGCCGGCCTCGACGCCCTCCCGACCTTCACCGAGCTGGTCGACCTCAACGCCGTGTTCACGCGCAACGTCCTCGAGCAGCAGGCCGCCTACGCCGCGCAGCTCGCGAGCATCTTCACCGCCACCCAGAAGACCGTCGCCGGCACCATCGACGCCGCCGTCGCACAGACCACCTCGAAGTAAACGCGTCATCGCGCCTACGCGCGATTCGCAGAACGCAGAAGCGCCGGCTCATAGCCGGCGCTTCGCTTCTTCATAGGCGACGTCGTGTGGTGCAAACTGTCGACGCCGAATCGCGCGACGACTTCGCGACCCCCGATGAAGCCTAACGCGCCACCTGCGGTCGTCCCGCTCGGGAGTACCGCTCTCGCGGTCGTCCTGCGGCCTCGTCGACCGCGTCGAGGAGTGCGTCCGCGTCGACGAACTCGTCATCGGAAGCGGCGGCACGGCGAGCGAGTTCCGCGTCGTCCACGCCAGCGCTGTCCGGGAGAACGAAGAGGTCGGCGATGGCGAGGTCGAGGGCGTCGGCGATACGCTGGATGACGTCGAGTCCGACGTCGCCTGCCGTTCCGCGCTCGATGCGAGAGACGGTTGGGCGTGAGATGCCGGCGCGCTCGGCAAGCGCTTCTTGTGAGAGGCGGGCTCTTGCGCGCCCCACGATGAG
>JAFAMK010000150.1 GCA_019233415.1 Vulcanimicrobiota bacterium | reverse complement strand
CTACCCCGGCGGCCGGCGTGTTCATCAGCGGGGGAGACGGCTTGCGACTTCTGTCGCAGGCTATCGAGAGGAACATATGGCTAAGAGAGTCGTCGGGAAGATCGGTCTCGCTCTTCCCGCCGGGAAGGCGACACCTGCGCCTCCCGTTGGTCCGGCGTTGGGCCCCTATTCGCTCAACATCATGGACTTCTGCAAGCAGTACAACGACCGGACGAAGGCCCAAGAAGGCTTCATCATCCCGGTCGAGATCACGGTGTTCGAAGACCGCACGTTCACGTTCATCACGAAGACGCCGCCGGCGTCGTTCCTGATCAAGCGCGCGCTCGGGCTCGAGTCGGGCTCGAAGGAGCCGAACCGGAACAAGGTCGGGAAGCTGACCGCGGACCAGTGCCGCGAGATCGCGCAGACCAAGATGCCCGACCTGAACGCGAACGACATCGACGCGGCGATGAAGATCGTCGCCGGGACCGCGCGCTCGATGGGCGTGGAGGTCGGCTGATGCGCACGCACGGGAAGCGTTTCCGCAACCTCGTCGCCGCGTTCGACCGCGAGCGTCTCTACGATCCGTCGGAAGCGACGCAGATCGTCAAGCGCAACGCGAGCGCGAAGTTCGACGAAACCGTCGAGATCCACATCCGGCTCGGCGTCGACCCGAAGAAGTCCGACCAGAACGTTCGCGGGACGGTGAACCTGCCGCACGGCACGGGGCGCACGGTTCGCGTGATCGCGTTCGCGAAGGGCGATGCGGCGAAGGCCGCGGAGGCCGCCGGCGCCGACGTCGTCGGCGAGGCCGATCTGATCGAGCGCGTCAAGGGCGGGTTCGCCGACTTCGACGTCGCGGTCGCGACGCCGGACATGATGCCGGCGATCGGTAAGGAACTCGGCCGTATCCTCGCGCAGAAGATGCCGAACCCGAAGGCCGGCACCGTCTCACCGAACATCGGCGGCGCCGTGCGCGACATCAAAGCCGGTAAGGTCGAGTACCGCCTCGACAAGACGGGGATCGTGCACACGATCGTCGGCAAGGCGTCGTTCAACGAGCAGCAGATCACCGAGAACCTGAGCGTGCTGCTCGACGCGATCGTGCGCGCGAAGCCGTCGGCCGCGAAGGGCACCTACCTCAGGTCGATCACGCTGACCTCGACGATGGGGCCGGGCGTGAAAGTCGATCCGACCCGCATCAAACCGACCGCGACGACCGTCTGATGCGACGTGAGGCCGCCTGCCGAGGCGGCCTCTTCATGTTCTTCGTGCTCGTCGTGAGCGCGCTGTTCCCGCGTGCCGCGTGGGCGGTGCCGCAGTACGAGTTCGTCTTCACGACGGCGCCGTTCGCGTCGGCGCACGCGTCGACGGTCGTCGAGCTGCGTAACGGCGATCTGCTCGCGGCGTGGTTCGGCGGTTCGGCCGAGGGAAAGCCGGACGTCGCGATCTGGTCGTCGCGCCGCACGCGCGACGGTTGGAGCGCGCCGGTCGAGCTCGCGCGCGAACCCGGCGTGCCGGCGTGGAATCCGGTCCTGTTCCACACGCGCGACGGGCGCTTGTGGCTCTGGTACAAGGTCGGGCCGGGGCCGTCGTCCTGGAGGGCGGCGCGGCGCTGGAGCGACGACGAGGGCGCGACGTGGTCGCCGATCGCGTATCTTCCCGCGGGACTGCTGGGGCCGATCCGCGCGAAGCCGCTCGTGCGTGACGACGGCCTCGTCGTCGCGGGCAGTTCGGTCGAGAGCTACAACGCGTGGGCCGCGTGGATCGACCGCAGCGCCGACAACGGTGCGACGTGGCGCGTCGCGGGGCCGGTCACCGTGCCGGCGCAGTACGTCCACCCCGATCCGGCCGAGCCGCGCGTCGGGATCATTCAGCCGTCGATCATCGCGCTCGACGCGCACCATCTGCGCCTCTACGCGCGGCCGACGTCACGGATCGGCCAGGTCTGCGTCGCCGACTCGTACGACGACGGCGCGACGTGGACGCCGGCGCATCCGATCGACGTGCAGAACCCGAACGCGGCGATCGACGTCGTGCGGCTGCGCGACGGTCGCGTCGTCCTCGTCTACGACGACTCACCGACGCAGCGCACGCCGCTCGCGCTCGCGGTCAGCGACGACGGCCTGCATTTTCGCCGCTTCCTGACCGTGGAGCACGATCCGGGCGAGTACTCGTATCCGGCGCTGATCCAGACTGCGGACGGTTCCCTCGCGCTGACCTACACCTGGAAGCGGGAGCGCATCCGGTTCGTGCGCGTCCCGCTCACCGACGTGCCGCGCTAGCGCGCGACCTCGAAGTGGTACTTGCGCAGGATCGCTTGCGCGTCGGCGCTGCGCAGGTAGTCGATGAAGCTTTGCGCTGCAGCCGTGTGCGCTGCGCCGGTGACGAGCGCGACGGAAACCGTCGTCACCAGGTCGTCCTCGGGCGGGACCGGGAGCGCGTCGAGCGTGTCCGTTGCGTCGGAGGTGAAGCCGACGGCGGCGTCGGCTGCGCCATTCTTCATCGTCGCGACGATCTGCGATTCGGCAGACTTCGTGGTGACGACGTTCGCCATCACCTTGCGCTCGAAGTCGGCGCCGTACTTCGCCTCCGCTTTGGAGAGCACCGTGTGCGCGAAGCGCGCCTGCGGCGAGCCGGGCGATCCGAGGACGAGCCGCAAGCCGGGCTTCGCGAGATCGCGCAGGCCGCGCACCTTCGTCGACCCCTTCGGGACGATGACCGCCATGCGGAACGAGAGCAGCGGGACCGCCGGCCCGAGTTTGGCGGAGACCGGGCCCATCGTCGAAGGGCCGCCGACGAGCATGTCGGCGGGCGCGCCGGTGGCGAGCTGCGCGGCGATGTTTTGCGAGCCGCCGAAGACCGGTTGGACGTGCACGCCCGCGTGCGACTTCTCGAAGGCGGGGATCAGCTCCATCATCGGCGGCCCGGCGACCGAGACCATCAGCGCCGACACGGTGGTGTCGGCCGCGGCCGGCCCGGCGGTCATCGCCACCGCGAGCGACGCGAGAAGAGCGGCAACGGTCGTCGTACGTCTCATGCGTCGAACGTCGGAGCAAGCGCGGCTGGAATTGAGCGCCCGGCCGGTTCTTGCTCGAATCTTAGCGCAGCAGCGCGTGCGCGGCGTCGAGCGTCTCGACGACCGGCGTGCTCGACGTGAGGCCCGCGATGCTCAGGAGCCGCACGATCCGTTCGCTCGGCGCGACGACGATCAGCCGCCCCTCCAGCGCGCGGGCGCGTTGCTCGGCGCGAAACAGCTCGCCGATCGCGGCCGAGTCGAGGTACGTCGACTCCGTCAGGTCGACGATGACGTGCGGATTATCGCGCACGCGCTGGAACGCGATCGTCAGATCGTTGCGCGTCGCAATGTCCTGCGCTCCGGCGATCCGCACGACTGCCGGCCGGTTCGTTTCTTCGTTCACCCGCTCGACCACACCGTAGCGAACGATTCGCAGGACCGCCAGGGCGTGTCCTGCGTCACACCGGCTCGCGCCGTACCCGCCGGCGCAATTCGGCCGGTTGGAAGCCTGCGCGCAGCGCGGATCGCTCGACCGGCGAGTCCGGGGTCGTCTTCAATGCCCCGCGCGTCGCGCCGCGGCCGTGCGCGATCGCGAGCCGGGCCGCCAGCAGCGCCGCGTAGATGCCGCGGCCGCGCAGCGCCGGCAGCACGGCCGCGCCCATGAGCAGCCCGAGTTCGCCGACCAGGCTCACCGTGCCGACCCCGGCGTCCTGGCCGTCGAGCGAGGCGATCACGAGCACCTGCGCCGCCGCGGCGGCCGTCTGCAGCGTGCGCCGCAGGGCCGGCGCGTCGACCGCGGCTTCGGCGTGGGCGAGCATGGCGAGGTCGGTCCAGGCGCGCCGGTCGGTCGTCGTGCGGACGGCGATCCGGCCGTTCTTCGGCGGCGTGGCGGCGGCCGGGCCGCCCAGGACGCGTAGGACGAGGTCCTCGTCGGCGTAGCCGCGGGCGCGCAGCAGCGCCTCGTCGCGGGCCAGGACCGCCTCGTCCAGCTCGAAGCGGCACGGCTGCGCGCGCGCGGCGTAGAAGTCCTCGGCGGCCGTGCAGTCGTCCTCGCGCAGCGGGCGCGCCGAGCCGGCGCCCATCGCATACGTCAGCGCGGTCCCGGCGACGTAGACGGCGTAGCCGCCGGCGACCGGGATCGCCCCGTCGCCCGCCGTTCCCGCGTCGACGTTGCGGTTGCGCAGGAAGGCGGCCCAAAACGTCGCCTCGGCGCGGTCGAAGCTCACGCCCGTCCCGACCGAGTCGATTGACGCAGAACCCGGCCCCGTGGTATAAGAGGCGTTGGCTCCAATGACCGTAGGTCGACCACCGTGTCGATAATGTGCGCTCTCACGAACGCACGCCTGCCGAGGACGCGCATCTTTCGCCCTTCGCCCTTCGCCCTTCGCCAAGCTCAGGTGACGGGGTGGGTGACAGAAGAAATAATGCACGCCTCGCCCCGTCGGCGGAGGCGTTTTTGTTTCCCTCTCGGAGAGCACGATGCCGACCGCGAAAAAAGAAGCGACGATCGAAGAGCTCCGCGAGCGAATCGCGAGCGCGAAGAACTTGTTCTTCACGAACTACGCAGGCCTGACCGTCGAAGAGATCTCGAAGCTCCGCAACGAGCTTCGCAAGGACGGCAGCACCTACGGCGTGGTGAAGAACACGCTCTTCAAGCGTGCCGCCGGCGAGGAACTCGCCGCGCAGCTCGACGCGATCCTCGCGGGCCCGACGGGCGTCGTCTTCGCCGGTGAAGATCCCGTCGCACCGGCCAAGGCCCTCAAGACGTTCTCGGACTCGACCAAGCCGGTCGACGTCAAGGCGGCCTACATCGACGGCAAGATCGTCGACAAAGCCCAGGTCCAGGCGCTGGCAGCGCTTCCTCCCAAGCAAGAGTTGCTCGCGAAACTCGTCGGGTCGCTCAACGCGCCGCTGTACGGCCTCGTCATGGTCCTCAGCGGAAACCAGAGCGGCCTCGTCCGCGTCCTCAACTCGATCCGCGAG
>JAFAMK010000423.1 GCA_019233415.1 Vulcanimicrobiota bacterium | reverse complement strand
GAGCGCGGCCTCGTACGCAGCGACCGCGGCCTGCGGATCCAGGCCCGGCGTGTAGCGTCCCGGCGTAACCGGGCCGTGCGGGAGCAACGAGCGCAGCTTGTCGTTCAGCGCGGCGAGCCCGTTCGAGGGCGAGGCGCCCGGCGCGGGTGAGCCGCCACCCGCGACCGACGTCGGCGCGGCGGATGATCCCGCCGCCGGGCGGCCGGGTGCAGGCGAACCGCCGGCGGGCGCGCCGGCTCGGTTGCCCGGCGTCGTCCCGCGCGTCCCGGGCGAGGGCCCGGCGGCCGGACCACCGCTCGGCCCCGGTGCGGCGGTTCCGGCGGGAAGCGGCGCAGTGGTCCCGAGCGGGCGCGGGGAGCCCTGTGGCTTTGGCGAGCCAAGCGCGGCCAGCGTCGGCTGCGGGCGCGGCGTTCCGGGCGCGGTCGTCGGCGCGGCGGTCGCCAGGGCGACGACCGGGGCGGCCGTGGGAACAGCAGTCGGTCGCGCGGTCGCGGCGGCCGTCGGCGCGCTCGTGGCCCGCGCCGTCGGCGCAGCCGTCGGGGCCATCGTCGCTGGGGCGGCAGTCGGCGCAGCCGTCGGCCGAGCAGTCGGAGCCGTCGTCGGCCGCGCCGTCGGCGCCGCGGTCGGCGCGACTGTGGGCGGCGCGGTGCGTGGGGCCGCGGTCGGTTCGGCCGTCGGGGCCGCGGTCGGCGGAAGGGTCGGGGGCCGCGTCGGTGGGGCGGTCGGCGGCGACGTCACGATCGCGACGAGAGCGGTCGGCCGGGCCGTCGGGACGCGTGTCGGCGGCGCAGTGGGCGGGAGCGTTGGGGGCGGCGACGGAGGCGGAGTCGGCTGCGGCGGCGCCGACGGGCGGATGCGCGCCAGCTCGCGGTGCTTCGGCGGCGGCGGGGTCGGCGGAACGATCTTCGGGCGCGGAATCGGGCGCGGCGGCGTCGGCTTCGGAGTCGGCGGCCGCGTTCGGACCGGCTGCGGCGCGGGCGTCTGCGGCTGGGGCGGCGGCGCAGTCGGCTGCGGCGCCGGCGTGGGAACGGTCGTCGGCGGCGCGGCCGGGGCGGCCTGCTGCTGCACGATCACGTCGGCGGTGACGTCCGTCTCGGCGGGTGAGCCGCCGACCGAACCGGCCTGCAGAATGAAGACCGCGATCAGGATCGCGATCGCGTGGACGACGAACGAGCCCGCGAGCGAGGCGAGGTCGCGGCGTCGCGACGGCCGTTCGACGTGAGCTTCGCGGACCGGCCGGGGCGCGTCACGCATCCGGGCGCCTCTTTCCTCTTACGCGGCTGTGTCCATCCTGCCGGCGCGAGCAAAGCGCTTTCGTGGCGACGCGCACGATGTCGGTGCTTTCGTCCAGGCGCAGGACCGTGGGGTGAGCCGAGGAACCCGCGCGCCGTGCAGCCTCCTCCGAAACGGACGAAGATCGTCGCGACGGTAGGCCCGGCGTCGCGTGACCCGGCGATGCTGCGGTCGCTCTTCCTCGCGGGCGTCAACGTCGTGCGGCTCAACTTCTCGCACGGCACGCACGACGACCACGCCGCGACGATCGCGGACGTGCGGCGCATCGCGCGCGAGCTGGACCTGCACATCGCGATCCTGCAAGACCTCCCCGGCCCGAAGGTCCGCACCGGCACGTTCGCCGACGGCGTCGCCTCGGTGCGGCTGAACGACGGGGCGGAGTTCACGCTCACCACCGATCAAGAGCCCGGCAACGCGGAACAGGTCAGCGTCTCGTACGCGGGGCTCGCGCGCGACGTCGAGGTCGGCAAACGCATCTACTTGGCCGACGGCGCGATCGCGCTGCGCGTGCGCGCGATCGACGGGTCGTGTATCCGCACCGTCGTCGAAACCGGTGGCGACCTGCGCGAGCGGCAAGGGATCAACTATCCCGATGGCACGCTCGAACTCGAAGCGGTCACCGACCGCGACCTCGAGCACCTCGACTTCGGGATCGCGCAGGGCGTCGACTGGGTCGCCGTGTCGTTCGTGCGCACCGCGCAAGACGTCTGGCGCGTCAAGTCGCACCTCGCGCAGGCCGGCCAGTCGATCCCGGTCATGGCGAAGATCGAGAAGCACGAAGCGCTCGAACACATCGACGACATCGTGAGCGTCGCCGACGGGATCATGGTCGCGCGCGGCGACCTCGGGATCGAGATTCCGCTCGAAGAAGTCCCGATGGCGCAGAAGGACCTGATCCAGCGCTCCAACCGCGCCTCGAAGCCGGTCGTCACCGCGACGCAGATGCTGGAGTCGATGATCTCCTCGCCGCGGCCGACGCGCGCCGAGGCGACCGACGTCGCGAACGCAATCCTCGACGGCACCGACGCCGTGATGCTCTCGGGCGAGACCGCGCGCGGCCAGTACCCGCTCGAAGCCGTGCGCGTCATGGCGACGATCGCGCTCGAAGTCGAGTCGAAGTACCCGTTCAAGGAAATTCGCAAGCGGCGAACGAGCGACGCCGGGAGCATCGAGACCGACGAAGACATCGGCATGTCGATCGCCGAGGCCGCGGTTCGCTCGACCGATGCGCTCGGACTACGCCTGGTCGTCACGGGGACGACGACCGGCAACACGGCGCGCCACATCAGCTCGTTCCGCCCGCACGCACTGATCGTCGCGCTCACGCCGCTCGAAGACGTCGCGCGCCGCATGGCGATCGTCTGGGGCGTCGAGTCGTCGGTCGTGCAAACCTACCGCTACATCGAGACGCTGATCGAAATCGCCGAAGCGCGCATCGTCTCCGAAGGCCACGCCGCACCCGGCGAAACGATCGCCATCACCAGCGGAATGCCCGTCGGCGCCGGCGGCACGAACGTCCTAAAAATCCACCGCTTGCCGAGCGCATAGCCGCGTCTGCGCAGCGTGATCGCCCGGACGATCCTCGCCGTCGTGCTCACATTAGCGGTTTCCGTGCC
Organism: Vulcanimicrobiota bacterium; assembly: GCA_019233415.1. Classification (GTDB taxonomy): domain Bacteria; phylum Vulcanimicrobiota; class Vulcanimicrobiia; order Vulcanimicrobiales; family Vulcanimicrobiaceae; genus Vulcanimicrobium. The sequence goes on along the minus strand of JAFAMK010000423.1, from coordinate 4,286 downwards.
GGCACAGGCGGAGCCGGTACCGGCGCATGCGCCGTCGGCAACGCCGCAGCCGTGCGGATCGCCCGGCACCGCTCCGCGGCCGCAAATCGTCCTCGACGGGGTCTCTCGCGACGGAAACACGACGACGATTGCGCTCACCACCGACGCGACGGACGTTCGGTTCCTCCGCGAGATCGAGTTCGTACCCGACCAGGGATCGGTGATCACCCTACCGGCGTCCAAAGGCAGGCGCACCGCTCCGAATCGCGTCGCTTTCGAAGTCCCGAACGGCGCGTTGCCGGTGTCGAGGCAATGGCGAATCGTCGTCGCGACCGACGACCTCGCAGCTCCACCGAACTGCCCGATCGTGTTCAAGACCTCGCTCGGCCCGTTGAACGCTGACGGCGGCAGTCGCGCCTCCTGCCGGCTCGATCCATCGATCGAGCAGCAGTTCCGAATCATTGCACCCGCTTCGAATGGCTCAAAGGCGGGAAGTGGGCGTGAACTAATCCTGGCGGCGCTTCCCGGCGGAGTACGCGACGTTCGGGAGGGCTACCGATATATGCTTGAGTTGCCGGGACGCGAAGCGGTAGTGATCGTACCTGACGGTCCAGTCTCGAGCGAAGAATTGCAACACCGCTTTGGTCCCTTCGAAGCTCACCCGAATGAACAGTTGTGGCTTCTTCAAGTACCAGCGTTGCGCGATGAACGAACCGATGGTACGCTCGTCGCACGGCACCGCGAGTACGGCCTCGACGACGCCGGCGCACGGTGCGCGGTCGACAAGCGCATTGTCCTCTTCGCAATCGACGCGGCTCAGCCGTAGCAAGATATCCTCGCTAGCGCGCGGCCGGTAAGAATCCGGTCGAAAGCCACGGTACCGCCGCGACGACGACCAGCGCGAGGGCGAGCGCGGCGAGGTACGGTACCATTCGTGTCATGGCGGCGTCGGGCGCGACTTTGCCGACGGCGCATGCGGAGTAGTAGCCGACGCCGAACGGCGGCGCGAACAGGCCGAGCCCCATCGCGAGCACCGCGACGATAGCGTAGTGGACTTCGTTGATGCCCAGCGTGCGTGCGATCGGGAACAACAGCGGCCCGAAGAGGACGATTGCGGGGATGCCTTCGAGGACGCCTAGCCACCACTTTACTGGTCTTATTGTGATATAATCGCCTAAGTCACAATAAAGACAATAGGAGTTGTGCCCTGGGGAAGCTTGTCCGGCGGGTTTGGCTACCGACCGTCGGCGGCATTGGCGTGCCGCGCCGAGACCGCCGCGGAGGCCCGTACGACGCTTTCGTTCCCGACCACCTCACCGATCTGCACCTGACACTCGACGGAGACGTCGCGGCGGACCTCGCCGATGCTGAACGGGCAATCACTAGCCTGGATGCGATGGCAGCAGCTCTGGCCGATACGGAGGGCCTTGCTCGCCTGCTCCTTCGAGCCGAGTCAGTCGCGTCATCGCGCATCGAGGGGCTGCGGATTTCCGCACGCCGTCTCTTGCACGAAGCGGCCGTGCACGAAAACGACCCTGCCAAGCGCGACCCGACGGCGGCCGAGGTCCTCGCCAATGTCGACGCAATGGCCTATGCCCTCGAAGATGCCACGGGCGCGGTGACGCGCGACCGCATCCTGGAGGTTCATCGGCGCCTCCTTGCTCGGTCGGCGCACCGCGAATTTGCCGGCGTCTTGCGGACCGAGCAAAATTGGATCGGCGGGAACGACTTCAATCCCATCGGCGCCGCCTTCATCCCTCCGCCGCCCGACTTCGTTCCCGCACTCGTCGACGATCTGTGCACCTTCTGCAATGACGACGGCTTGCCGGCAATCGCGCAAGCTGCGATCGCGCATGCGCAATTCGAGACGATCCATCCGTTCGTCGATGGCAATGGGCGAACCGGCCGCGCACTCATCTACATGGTGTTGCGCCGCCGCGGTCTCGCCATTCGAACCACACCGCCCATTTCGCTCGCTCTCGCAACCCACGCGAAGACGTATATCGACGCGCTCATGGCGACGCGCGCGGTCGGTCCGCCGTCCGCCGCACTCCCGGCGCTGAATCGCTGGATCGCCATCTTCGCTGCGGCTTGCCAGCGCGCCGTCGCCGACGCAAAGGCTTTTGAAGCGCGGATCGAGGCTTTACAGGCGGATTGGGTCAACCGGCTCGGCCCGGCTCGCGCCGACGCATCTGCACGCCGGTTACTGCTGCACGTGCCGTCAATGCCGATCCTCAGCGTAGACGACGCGGCGAAGATGCTGGGCCGCGGTTATTGGGCCGCCAATCAGGCGGTCGCGCGACTCGTCGACGCCGGCATCTTGACGCCGACGACGTCATCGCGGCGCAGTCGCCGCTTCGAAGCGCTCGAGGTACTCGACGCCTTCACCGCACTCGAACGGCAACTCGCCAGTCCGGAAGGCGACACGCGCACGTCTCCGCCGACACGTGCCGTGCCAACTCGACCGAAGCGCCGATCGTCTCGGATTCCAAAATCGGGATAGGCCCAAGACGAGAGTCCGTCAACGCGCGAGCGGCAGAAACCCGGTCGAAAGCCACGGCACCGCCGCGACGACGACCAGCGCGAGGGCGAGCGCGGCGAGGTATGGTGCCATTCGTGTCATTGCGGCGTCGGGCACGACTTTGCCGACGGCGCACGCCGAATAGAAGCCGACGCCGAACGGCGGTGCGAACAAACCCAGTCCCATTGCAAGAACCGCGACGATCGCGTAGTGGACTTCGTTGACACCGAGCGTCCGCGCGATCGGGAACAGCAGGGGGCCGAAGAGGACGATCGCGGGGATTCCTTCGAGGACGCTGCCGAGGACGACGAAGACGACGACTGATATTGCGAGGAAGCCGGCGGCGCCGCCGGGGACGTGGGCCATTGCGGCGGCGAGCTGCGCGGAGAAGCCGGACTGCGCGAGCGCCCAGCCCATCGCGGTCGCGGTGCCGATGATGAGCAGGATCGCGCCGGAGAGCGCGGCCGTCTCGACGGCGATCGCGTAGAGCCGGCGCCAGTCGGCGTGGCGGTGGAAGAGCGCGCCGACGAGCAGCGCGTAGACGATGCCGACCGTCGACACTTCGGTGGCGGTCGCGATGCCGTCGAGGACCGCGAAGCGGATGACGAACGGCAGCACCAGCCCCGGCAGTGCGACGATGAACGCGCGGCCGATTGCGCCGGCATTCGCGCGCGCGGCCAGCTCGACGCGGTCGCCGCGCGAGCGAACGAAGACGACCGCGACGAGAAACAGCGCCGCGACGGCGGCCGGCAACAATCCACCGGTGAACAGTGCGGCGATCGACGTGCCCGTCACCGAGCCGACGATGATGAGGACCAGCGAGGGCGGGATCGTCTCGGCCATCGCGCCGCTGCTCGCGAGCATCGCGATCAGCTCGCCCGGCGCGGCGCCGCGCCGCTTCATCTCGGGAAAGAGCACCGGTGCGACGGCGGCCATGTCGGCGGCCTTCGAGCCGGAGATTCCGGACACCAGATACATCGCGGCGAAGAGCACGTAGCCGAGGCCGCCGCGCACGTGGCCGACCAGCGCGGCGAGGAACGCGACGAGCGTGCGCGCGATCCCGGTCAGTTCCATCAAGAGGCCGAGCAGCACGAAGAGCGGGACCGCGAGCAGCACGAGGTCCGACATGCCTTCGCTCATGCGGCCGACCGCGGTCGAGAGCGGAGTCGGCGTCAGCAGCGCGAGATACGCGACGGTCGGCGCGCCGAACGCGAACGCGATCGGGACGCCGATGGCGACCGCCGCGCCGACGAGCACGACGAAGAACACGAGCAGGTTCGCGTTCCCCATCGCGAGCAGCGCCGGCTGCGCGAACTTCAGCACGACGGCGCAGACGGCGACGATCGCGAGCGCGAGCAGCGTCGCGCGGCGGTCGGCGAGGCGCGCGAGCCGCAGCACGGCGATCAGCGCCATCAGCCCGATCCCGACCGGGAGCGCCGCGACGCGCCACGAGTCGTGAATCCCGAGCGCCGGCTGGACGATCGCATGCTGCACCACAACGTAGTCACGCGCGCCGGGGAGGGTCGCGAGGACGAACAGCACGACGATGCACGCGCCGGTGGCTTCCAGCACCGCGCGCACGCGCGGCGAGGCGCGGTTGACGAACAGCGTCAGGCGCATGTGCTCGCCGCGCCGCAGCGCGATCACCGCGCCGAGCATCGCGAGCCAGATGAACAGCGTCTCGGCCAGATCGTCGGTCCACAGAAACGCGTGGTTGAAGACGTAGCGCGAGACGACGCCGAGGAAGAGGATGACGACCTCGGCCAGCACGAGCAGCGCGGCGGGG
>JAFAMK010000387.1 GCA_019233415.1 Vulcanimicrobiota bacterium | reverse complement strand
CGGCGCGGCCGCCGACACCGTTGCGTGCGCGTGGCGGTCGATCAGCGAGAGGTGCGACATGAGCAGCGAGCGCAATTCGCTCTTCGCCTTCTCGGCGGTGTCCTGGTGGCGCTGCGCGTCGCGGCGCGCGTCGTCGATGCGGTCGGCAAGCGCGGCGATCTCGCGCTCGGCCGCGATGCGCGCCTCCTGCTTGATCAGGTCCGCCTCTTTGTGCGCTGCGGCCTTCACTTCGTCGGCGGTGCGCTGCGCGAGCAGCAGCGTCGACTGCAGCGACTCCTCCATCGCCTTGAAGTGCGAGATGCGCTCGCGCAGGTCGCCGATCTCCGCCTGGAGCGCGGCGCGCGCCTGCGCTTCGTCCTCCAGCGTCTCGATGATCTCGTCGAGGAACGCGTTGACGTCGTTGCGGTCGTAGCCCTGGAGCGAACGCTTGAACTCTTTGTGCTGGACGTCGATGACCGTGATCTTCGCCATCAGCGCAGGTCCTTGAACCCGAGCACGCCGTCGTTGTCGAGCTGCTCGCGCACGCCGGCCGAGTTCACGTTCACGCCCGCCGGAACGACCAAGTAGATCGCCTCGGCAAGCTTCTGAATACGACCGTCGATCGTGTAGGCGACGCCCGACGTGAAGTCGACGACGCGCTGCAGCAGGTTCCGGTCGGCGCCCTGGACGTTGACGATGACGACCTGGCGCGCGCGCAGCGCGTCGGCGATCTCGGTCACGTCGCCGAACGAGCGCGGCGCGAACACCGCGACCGAATTGCCGGCGCGGCGCGAGCCCTCGCCGATCGGGACGACGTTGCGCTTCGCGCCGACCTCGTCGCCCGCGTACACGTCGTCTTCGTCTTCGTCGTGGATCGCGAACCACGATCCGATTCTGGCGAACATGCTCATGCCAGGCTCCTCTCTTTGGCGGGACGCGGGCCGAAGATCGCGGTGCCGAGCCGCACCATCGTCGATCCGTGGCGGACCGCGCGTTCCCAGTCGTCGGACATTCCGAGCGAGAGCGTCGTCCCGCCGACGCGTTCGAAGGCCTCCCGCGCCGTCGCGAACGCCGCGTCGACGTCGCCCGCCAGCGGGCCGATCGCCATGACGCCGTCGACCTCCAGCCCTTCGTCGCGCAGGCGCGCGGCGAGCTGCGGTGCCTCCGGAGGCGGCACGCCGAACCGTTCGGTGGGCGAGATGTTCACTTGCACGAGAACGCGCAGACGGCGCTCGGCGTTACGCGCGACCTTCGCGAGCGCGAGGCCCGCATCGAGCCGGTCCACGCTCTGGACCATGTCGAACGACGCGACGATTGCCTTCGCCTTGTTCGTCTGGACGTGGCCGATGAAGTGCTTCGTGCACGGCGGCAGGCCGTCGTATTTGGCGCGCGCCTCTTGGAGATAATTTTCCCCGACGTCGTGCAGGCCGGCGTCGAGCGCGGCCAGGACGCCGTCCCGCGGCTGCGCCTTGGTGACCGCCAGGATCGAAACCGACCCGCGAGCGCGGCCCGCGGCGAGGGCGGCTTCATCGACGCGCTCGCGCAACGTCGCCACGCGCTCGGCGACCGTTCCGGTGGCGAGGGGCATGGAACGAGGTCTTCGCCGAGCGCCGCGCCGAAACCCCGCGGCGTCGTGGGCACCTTCCGGACCGGCGCGGTTCTCGCATCGGCGACGGCCGCTTGCGCGATCGCGCTGAACGCGCTGTGCGCGCACGTGGCCCTCGACGTGATCGGCGATTTCGCGCTGCGCCACGACGCCTACGACGACGACCCACACGGCTCGCGGCCCGCGCTCGTCGCGTTGGCCGCCGCGGCGGCCTTGACGGCGCTCGTCGTCGTCGCGCTCGCGGCACACCGCGAGCTGCGCGGCGAGCGCGGCGCGTTTCGCGCGATCGTGCTCGGCGCGGTCCCGCGTCCCGGGCCGCTGGTTCTCGCGGCGTTCGCCGCGCTGACGACGCTCGCGCTCGCCGGGATGGGCGCGCTCGACGGCTGGCTCGCCGGCGCGCCCGTCGACAATCTCGGCGACGCACTCGGCGGCTCGCCGCTGCTCGCCGGCACCGTGATCGCCGTGCTGACGCCGCTCGCCGCACTCGCGTGGCGCCGCCTCGCAGAGGCGCTCGCCGCCTCGCGCGCGGCGGTCTTCGCGGTCGTCGCCGGCTTTCTGCGCCTCACACCGGCCGCCGCGCCGGCGCCGGTTCTCGCCCTCGACGGGGCGCCGCGCCCACTCGGCGCGCGCCGCTCCGTGCTCGCCCGCCGAGGCGGCAAGCGCGCCCCGCCGCGTCTCCTCCGTTCGCCGATCCGCATATAACGAGTCGCACACCCGCGGCGCACGAAGGCGCCGCTTTCGGAGGAGTTGTGTCTTTTCGTCTGCGCGGCGCACTGGCGCTGTCGCTCTTGTTCGCGTGCGCGCCGCTGCGCGCGCCCGCCCAGCAGGCCGCCCCGAGCGCGGCGCTGCACGGCCTCGTCGTCGACGGGGCGACGAGCCTTCCCCTTGCCGGGGCGACGGTCGTCGTGACCGGCCGCCCGGACCGGGCCGTCACCGGCAACGACGGGCGCTTTGCCTTCCCGTCGCTGCCGCCGGGGCTCTACCGGCTGCGGGTCGAGCGCGGCGGCTACCAACCCACCCAGTCCGACGACGTCGCGCTCGTCGGCGGCGCGGTCGCGAGCGTGACGCTCGCCGTCCAGCGCGAGCTCGCCGCCGGAACGCTGCGCACGATCGGCGCGACGTCCACGAACGCCGCGACCTCGCTGCTTCGCGCGACGACGACGACGGTCACCGTGACCACCGACGCGCTGCGCCAGCGCGGCATGCAGCGCGCCGCCGACGCACTGCGCGAGCTCCCCGGGATCAGCAACGGAATCGTCGGCGACACGGCCGCGCTCGCCGACGACGTGCCGCTCCAGCTACGCGGGATCGGCACGCTCGAGACGACGACCGCGATCGACGAGCACCCGATCGCGTACGGGTTTCCCGGCGGCTACAACTTCCAGGTCTCGCCGCTGGCGCCGTTTCGCGATCTGAGCGTGACCTACGGCTCGGGAAGCAACCTGCTCGGGACCAGCGCGATCGGAGGCGTCGTCGACCTGCGCACGCTGCAGCCGACACCGGACGCGCGGGTCAACCTCGACCTCGGCTACGGTTCGTTCGGCCGAAGCGCGGCGAACGTCACCGCGACCGGAACCGCGGGACGGCTCGGCTACGCGTTCGCGTACGGCAGCAGCGGGCTCGACGGGCCGATCCGCCACGCGCACACCTATCAGCCGGCCGCGGCGTTCGACGTCACCGCGACCGATCCGGCGGTCCACGCGATCGGCGTCTACGACGCCGACGCGAGCGCCGACTCGCACGCTGCGCTCGCGAAGCTGCAGTACGACCTCACCCCGACCGACCGCATCGTCGCGACCGGCGTCTTCGACGGCTACTACGAGAACAAGAGCGGAAACGGCGACGGCGACTACCTCGACGGCGCGCCGGCGCTCGCCTTCGCGCAGCGGCTCGTCGGGAAGGGGAGCACGTGCGGCGCGGGGCTCGTGCAGGTGTCGAACGCCGCAGGCGGCCCGGGCGGAGCCGGTCCCGGCGGCACACCCGACGGCGGCGCGCAGTGCGTGACGGCGCAGCAGTACGCCGCGGCGACGAGCGGCTGGCAAGGGAACGGACCGGCGTTCCAGACGTTCGACCTCGCCGACTATCAGCTCGCCTACGAGCACACGCGCGCCGACAGCCTCGCGCGCGTCGTAGTGTTCGCGGACCGGTACGACGACTTCGTCAGCCGTCAGTTCCGGCTGCCGTTCGTCGCGTCGCCCGGCGACAGCTTCTCGGTCAGCGAGAACGATGAACGCGAGGGCGGCGCGCTCGCAACCTTCGACCGCAGTTGGCGCAACAACACCGCAGGCATCGGCTACACCTTCGTGAACACGTCGTTCGCACTGGCGCGCGACACGTCGAAGGCGTCGTCGTTCAGCGCGCCCGTTGCGCACCAGCAGACGTACACGCTGCGCGACGTCTACCGCGCCGGGGGCTCACCGCTCTCGCTCTTCGGAAACCTCGCGCTGACGCAGGCGTCCGCGACGCAGCGCTACGCGCTCGATCCGCGGCTGACCGTCCTCGACTCGCTGACCGCGCACGACGTCGTGCGCGTCTCGGCCGGCGCGACGACGACGCAGCCCGCGGGGAACCAGCTCGCGCACCCGTTCGTCCCGCAGACGCTCGGCAGCGCGGGCGGTGGCGGCGGCGTGAAGTGCGGCGCGCTCAATGCGATCGGCAGCGTGCCGTCGTCGGCACTGCGGCCGGAGCGGGGCGTCGACGAAGAGGTCGCGTACGCGCACGGCTTCGGCGGCGACGCGTTCGCGCAGGTTGCACTCTACGACGTGCGCGTCTACGACAAGCTCTACAGCGCGCTCACCCCACTGGCGACGACGGGCAGCAGCTTCATCCCGCCGGCATTTCTCGCGCAGCAACTCGCTGCGATCGCGAACGCCTGCGGCAGCACCGATCCCGCCACCCTCGCAGGGCTGAACGGCACGTTCAACATCGGCCAGATGCGCGCGCGCGGCTTCACGCTCTCGGGGCGCCATCGGCTCGACCGGCAAACCGCGTTCGACTACGCGTGGACGCTCGACTCGACCGCGCTGGTCGCGGTTCCGGTGACGTACTTGCAGTCGAACCTGAACGTCGTCCCCGGCAGCCAGCTTCCGGGGTTGCCGCTGCACACGCTCGACGCGTCGCTCGACCGCGTCGTCGGCAACGGGATCGACGTGCGCTACACGTTCCACTGGGTTTCCGACAACAACACGAAGCGGCTACCCGCGTACGACTACAGCGCGCTGCGCGTGAGCGCCCCGCTCGCACACGCGACGGTCTCGCTCGCCGTGGACAACCTCTTCGGCCAGCACGCCGAGATTCGCGGCCTGCTGTACGAGGGCGAACCTTATGCGCTCAACGCATACGCGACCCCGGCAGCATACGCACCGTATACCGGCGCAGCCGCGTCGGAACGGTTCGGGCTTCCGTACCGCAGCGTCTACCTCGACGCGTCGTTCCGCGTGCGCTGACTACGAAACGGCGGGGGCGGGCGTGTCGAGGCGAGACTCGGTACGCGTCCCCCGCCGGAACGAATAGACGATCATCGCGATGCCGAAGAAAATCTGCAGCAGCGCGACGAACTGCCCGCCGTCGAGCCCGAGCACCGTGAAGCCGGGCTCGCGCCAAATCTCCGCGACGGTGCGCGTGATGCCGTAGATGGTGAACCACGACCACGCGACGACGCCGTCCGGCGGACGCCGGCGATAGATCAGCAGCACGACCGGCAGCGTCACGATGTCGAGGATCGCTTCGAAAATCTGCGACGGGTAGCGGAAGCCTTCGGAGTAGGCCGGGAACAAAATGCAGTACGGGTGGTCCGGGACGCACAGCTTCCCGGGCAGCTCGTCGTTGATGAAGTTCACCAGGCGCGTCGTGAAGATGCCGATCGAGATCAGCGGCACGACTTCGTCGCCGAGGATGCCGAACGTCAGCCCGGGGTGCTTGCGCAGGAACAGGATGATCGCCAGGATGACGCCGACGAGCGCACCGTGGAACGCCATCCCGCCCTGCCAGATTGCGATGAAGTTCAGCGGGTGCGCCAGATAGTCGCCGAAGTTGTGCTTCGTGATGACGTCGGCGATGACGAAGCCGGTCCGGCCGCCGATCAGCACGCCGACCAGCGCGTAGACGAGGAAGTCCTGAATCTGGTCGGTCGTCAGCCCCAGCCGCCGGCGTCCCGCGGGCCGGTTCATCCACAGAAAGACGCAGATGAATCCGAACAGGTACGAGAGCCCGTACCAGTGGACGGCGATCGGCCCGATGCGGAACGCGATCGGGTCGATGTTCGGGTAGACGAACCAGTGGCTCACCCGCGCTGGATACGGCACCGGACGTCCCAACCTCTGCGGCCAGGCGGGCAGGAATCTCCTGTGGAATGCGGAGGCCGCCACCACCGCCCATCCTCTGGAGGTTCACGGGGTCGACCGTGACTGCAAACGTCAACATTCTGACCGCCTTCCTCGCCGGGCTCGTCTCGTTCGTCTCGCCCTGCGTGCTGCCGCTGATCCCGGCCTATCTCTCGTTTTTGACCGGGTCGAGCCTGGAGGAGCTGAAGGCGGACTCCGACGCCGCGAGCCGCGTGCGCGTGATGCTCCACGCGCTCGCGTTCGTGGCCGGCTTCACGGTCGTGTTCATGCTGATCGGGCTCTCGGCGAGCGCGCTCGGCGCAGTCTTCGTGAACTACAAGGACTGGATCTCGCGCATCGGCGGGGTGATCGTCATCATCCTCGGGCTGAACATGATCGGGGTCTTCAAGATCCCCATGCTGATGATGGACAAGCGCATCCAGGTGCGGAGCGTGAACCGCTCGTTCTTCGCGTCGTTCCTGGTCGGCCTCGGGTTCGCTGCAGGCTGGTCGCCGTGCATCGGGCCGATCCTTTCCGGCATCATCGTGCTCGCCTCGCAAGAGAAGTACGGATCGGCGATCTTCTTGCTCTTCGTCTACTCGATGGGGCTCGCGATCCCGTTCCTCATCACCGCCGGAGCGATCACGCAGGCCCTAGGCGCGCTCAACCGCGTGAAGCGCTACCTCGGGGCGATCGAGATCGGGGCCGGCGTGTTCCTGGTCGGGACCGGGATCGTCCTCGTCACGCTGAGCTTCGGGCGCGTCGCGGGCTTCGTCTACCAGTACGTGAAGCCGCCGAACCTGTAGCACCAAGCAAGCCAGGCAGGCTGTCGTCCGAAACGCGCGAACCGCCCGAGCCGTGATCCTCCTCTGGCTCGTCGCGCTCGTCGTCTTCCTCCTCGACCGTTGGACGAAGACGATCATCCTTCACGCGTTCCTCCCCGGCGAGAGCCGGCTGGTCGTCCCGCACCTGCTGTGGTGGACCTAC
>JAFAMK010000346.1 GCA_019233415.1 Vulcanimicrobiota bacterium | reverse complement strand
CTCGAAGCATCCCGACCGCGTCTGGGACGACATCGCGCACCTGGTCGCGCGTCATCAGACGCTCGACGTCATCATGGTCGACAACATCCTCGACCACCGCTACTTCCAGACGCTGCTGCCGAAGGTCGCCGCGAGCGGCTGGGACCTGCGCGTGCACTACGAGATCAAGGCGAACCTCAAGCTCGAGCAGATGCGGATGCTGCGCGAGGCGCGCATCACCCACGTGCAGCCGGGGATCGAGAGCCTCAGCTCGCACGTGCTGGACCTGATGGACAAGGGCGTGAGCGGGCCGCAGAACATTGCGACGATCCGCGAGGGCCAGAACGAGGGCCTGACCGTCTCGTGGAACCACCTCTACGGATTCCCGGGCGAGACCGAGGCAGACTACGAGTCGGTCGTCGCGCAGATTCCGGCGCTCGTGCACTTGCAGCCGCCGTCAGGCGCGCAGCGCATCGCGATCGAGCGCTTCTCGCCGTACTTCAACGAACCTGCGCTGGGATTCGACGACAAGCGCCCCGCCGATTTCTACCCGGTCGTCTACGACCTGCCGCGCGAGACGCTCGAAGAGATGGTGTTTTTCTTCGACGCGAGCCCGCACGGGATCGCCGGCACGCTCGAGGATCAGCTGAAGGGCGCGATCGCGCGCTGGAAGGACGTGCATCCCACCAGCACGCTGCACGCCGAAGAGCTTGCGGACGGGTGGCGCTTCGTCGACCGGCGCGCCGGCTGGCCGCAGCGCGACCACGTCTTCACCGGCGCGCGCGACCATGCGGCGCTCGCGGCGTTGTTCGAGCCGTCGAGTGCGGCGTCGCTGCAGCGCGCCCTCGACGCGCGCGGGATCGACGCCGACGCGGCATGGATCGACGACTTGCTCGCAAGACTGAAGACCGACGGGCTCGCCTTCGAGCAGCGCGGCAAGTACGTGCTCGTCGCGAACCGCTTCGACGCCTCGACGATCAAGATGGCCGGCGTGCTCGCGCAGGCGGCGGCATGATCGCCGTCGAGCGCGCGCACGCGTTTCCCGAACGCCGCGCGGCGACGCTCGCCTGGCGCGAGCGCGCACTGCCGGACGTGGCCGCGTGCGCGCGGCTCGCCGCCGACGGGCTGGCCGAAGTGCGGCTTGCGCAGGACGTCGACCTGCGCGAGGCCGCGGCGCTCGACGCGCTGCGGTTCGTCCGCGACTGCGTCGCGGTCGGGGTGACGGTATGCTGGTCGGTCGCGCATCCCGGCGCGGTCGATGCGCGCTGGCTCACGCACCTCTCGCCGCCCGACGCGTTCCCGGGTTACGACGACGTGCTCGCGGCGTGGCGAGACTTCGCGTTCGGCGTGCTGTTCTGGCGGCGCGGTCCGTCGTTCGCGATCGTGCGCGACGTACGGCCGGCCTGGGAACCGGCGCTCTACACGCTGGAATACGATGGCACGCTCGAGTGCTTCGAGCGGCTCGCCGTTCCGGCCAGCGTTGCGACGATCCCTGCGAACGAAGCGGAGGGCTATGCGAACCTGCACGAAGCGCGCCTCGTGCTGGAGATCGCCGGCGTCGCGCTGGCGCTGCCCTACCGGATTCATAAGTGGCCGATCCCGTTCATGTCCGTCTAGCGCGCGCCGTCGTCGTTCTGTTGCTCGCGTTCGGGTCGTTCGCCGCGTCCGCGCAGGCGCAGGACGAGACGCGCGTCACCGTGCGCGTCCTCGATCAGCAGTCGAAACGCGGCGTCGCATTGGCGCGCGTCGTGATCTCCGGTCCCGCGCAGCGGCTCGGCTATACCGACGCGACCGGATCGGTGACGTTCGAAGGCGTGCCGGCCGGCCTCTACCGCATGACGCTCGCCGCGCCGGCATACCAGCTCGGGCGCGCGCAGTTCGACGTGCACGCGGGCGAAACGGTCGCGGTCGAGGCGACGCTGGTCTCGACGAAGCTGCCGGCGGTGATCGGCAGCGTGACGGTCCACAGCGCGCCGTCGTCGGGCGTAACCGACTACGGCCGCACCGGCGCGGTTCGCAAGACGAACGACTCGCTTCCCGACGCGCTGCGCTTCGATCCGAATGCGTTCGTCGGCGACGACGGCGCGGTGTCGATCAACGGCGCGCCGTCGTCGTCGACCGCGTACACGGTCGACGGGATCCCGCTCGGTGGCGGCGGCGGTCCGGGTTTCGATGCGCGGCGCATCAACGCCGACCTGTTCTCCGCGGTGAGCGTTTCGCAGGATCCCACGAACGGCGGGACGGCGGGGAGCGTGGACCTGCGCTCGTACGAGCCGACGATCGCGTTCCAGTCGGCGCTCGCCGCGCGCTTCGCGAGCAACGCCGACTCGTCGCTCAGCTCGGTCGTGACCGGTTCGACGGGAAACCTCGGCTACGTGCTTAGCGGTGCGGCGCAGGGCCGCAACGGCGCGCTCGCCGGACAGCGGTTCTTCGATGCGAGCGGGTCCGACTACGTGCACGGCGACGCGGCGTTCACCGGCGGACTGCTCGCGAAGCTGCGGCTGGGGCTGACGTCGACGCAGAGCCTGAGCGCGACGGCGCTGCGCCAGAACACGCGTGCCGACGAGACGTGCGCGGACTTCGGCGCGCTCGTGCCGTGCGGCTGGGGGCCCGGCGCCGGCGACACGTCGTCGCTTGCGCTGGCCGGCGCGACGTACACCGGCGTCTTCGACCGGCTCTCCGTGCTCGCCGTGCCGTACGCGCGCAGCGAGCGCTACGATCAGAACCTGCTCGCGCGCAGCAGCTTCGGCGTTCCCGATCCGGCCGCGGCGACCGTCGCGTCGGTCACCGACGGCGTGCGCGCGAGCGCGACGTTCGACGCAACCGACCGCGCGCAGTACGAGCTCGCGACGAGCGTGTCGCGCACGCGGTTCACCTCGAACGCGACCGACGGCGCGTCGTCGTCGGTGACCGCGCTCGACCGGCTGTTCGAGGACGCGTCGCTCGGCGTGCGCCTGCGCGTCTCGAATGCCCTGACGGTGCGCCCGGGACTGCGCTGGACGCGCGCCGATACGCAGTCGCACGCGAGCACGGATTTCTCCGCGACGTGGTCGCCGCGGCGCACCGACACCGTCGCCGTCGCGTACGCACCGCGCCGCTACGGCGTCAGCACCGCGTTCCGCGGCGCGCTCGCTTCACCGGCCTCGGTCACGCTGGACTGCGCCGGCGGCGACGCGCTCGCGACCGGCGGCGGCGACGCGTCGACCGATCCCGCGACGAGCCAGTTGCGCGTCTCGTGGCAGCATCAGGGGAAGACGGTTCGCACGATCATCTCGGCGTTTCGCGCGCACCTCGTCGACGCGCTGATCCCGGGCTACGTCAACGCGGCGGCGCTGGCGGCGGGTGAGGTGCCGCCGGGCTACGCCGCGGCGATCTCCACGCTCTACCGCTCGCCGATGGGCTGCGACGCGGCGGCGCCGCTCGCGCTCTCCGACGTGCTCGTGCAGCAGCCGGTGCAAATTCCGGCCGAGACGACGGCTGGGTTCAGCCTCGCCGCGTCGGCGCGCGTGGGCCGTTCGCTACTGCTCGTGCCGGCCTACACCGCGACGTACGCGCGCGCCGACGCGCTCGACGCGCGCTTCGCCGCGCCGCGCTCCGTGCTCGTCCCGGGCGCGCAGCTGCCCGGCATCCCGATGCACCGCTGGTCGCTCGTCGCCGACTACCG
>JAFAMK010000233.1 GCA_019233415.1 Vulcanimicrobiota bacterium | reverse complement strand
ACCACATGCGTATGCGGATCAACCAACCCCGGCGTAATCCACCGCCCTTCACAATCGATAACTCGCTCCGCCAACCGCTCTGGCTCGTCCGTCAGCGCCTCTCGCTCCCCGACCCATCCGATGACCCCATCCCGAGCCGCTAACGCCCCACCTTCGATCGCACCATAGGCCGCACCACCCGACGTCATCGTAGCGAGCCGCGCATTGATCCAAAGAGTATCGTACAAAGCCATCGTCGTCGGCGTTCGGCGCGGAGCGCCGGGTGACTGCGTCGTAGAAGCCGTGGATGCGGCTTTTTGCGGCGATGGCGTTTTTGCCGGGTGGATGGGCTCCCGATGTGGGGCTCGAGGTTGCGCCGGACGGGACGATCGTCGAGGTGCAGGTCGGGGCGGAGCCTGGTGATACCGAGGTGCTCGACGGGCCGGTGTTGGCGGGGATGCCGAATCTGCACGCGCACGCGTTTCAGCGGGCGATGGCGGGGAGCGCCGAGCGGCGCGGTGCGGCCGACGAGGATTTCTGGTTGTGGCGCGGGGCGATGTACGCGCTCGCCGGGACGATCGAGCCGGACGGATTGTACGAGCTTGCGCGCGGCGTGTATCGCGAGATGCTGGTCGCGGGGTATACGGCGGTTGCCGAGTTTCACTACGTGCACCGCGATCCACGCGGTGCGTGGTATGCGGACAAGGCGGCGACGGGACGGGCGCTGATCGAGGCGGCGAAGGACGCGGGGCTCGCGATCGCGCTGCTGCCGGCGCTCTACATGCAGGCCGATGCCGCTGGAACGCCGCTTGCGCCGCGGCAGCGGCGCTTCGCTACCAGCGTCGATGAGCTGCTCGCGATTCGCGATGCGCTGCGTGACGCGTACGACGGCGATGACGACGTCGTCGTCGGCACGGCGGCGCATTCCCTGCGCGCGGTGAGCGCCGCCGCGTTGGACGCGCTTGCGGACGACGACGCGCGCGGCGCGCCGTTCCACATCCACGTTGCCGAGCAGGAGCGTGAGGTGGCGGAAGTGCTCGCGGCGACGGGGATGCGGCCGGTGCAGTTTCTGCTCGAACGGCATCACGTCGATGCGCGCTGGTGTCTCGTTCATGCGACGCACGTCGATGATGCCGAGCGCGCCGCGCTGGCGCGAACGGGGGCCGTCGTCGGGCTGGCGCCGACGACGGAGGCGAATCTGGGCGACGGGCTCTTTCCGCTGCGCGCGTATCTGGCCGATGGTGGGGCGCTCGGGATCGGCTCGGACAGCAACGTATCGCTCTCGCCGGTCGAGGAGTTGCGCTGGCTGGAGTACGGCCAGCGGCTCGCGACGCGCCGGCGCGTCGTCGCTGCGACGGTCGACGGCGAGTCGTGCGGTGAGGTTCTCTATGCGCGGGCGGCCGTCGGGGGCGCGCAGGCGTGCGGGTTCGCGGCCGGTGCGCTCGCGCCCGGGCGGCGTGCCGATCTGGTCGTGCTCGACGACCGGCACGGGCCGCTGGCCGGCGCGCCGCCGGGGGAGGTCCTCGACCGGTATCTGTTCGCGACCGATCGTGCCGCGCCGCGGCACGTGATGGTTCGCGGGCGATGGCGCGTCCGCGACGGTGTGGCGCTGCGCTGACGACGAGGTGGCTCCCGCGCGCCTATGCAAGTACCGCCGCGTGACCACGCTCTCGCTTCGCGGGTGGAAGCTGCGATGAGCGCCGTCGGGCAGCAGCCCCGTCTGCGCCGACCGGCGGCGCGCAGCGTGTTGCGCGACGCCCGCGACGCCTGGTTCGGCGGCGACTCGGAGCGCGTGATCGCGCTCCTGTCCGCGGCGGAACTACACGAACGCGCCGAGCGCGTCGAAGCCGCGTTTCTCCTCGCGCGCGCGGCGCTGCGGGCCGATCAGCCGGCGCGCGCCCTGGTCGCGCTCGACGCGGTCGCGGACGTTTCCGACGCGCCCGACGAGCGCGTCACCGCGACGATGCTGCGCGGAACCGCGCTCGTGCGCAGCGGCCGCGCAGACGAGGGGCTCGCGCTGCTCGAAACGGCCGCGACCGACGGGGTGCGAGCCCATCGCGCGGTCCGGGCGGAGGCCGGCTACGATCTCGCGCTCGCGTACTACGCCGCGGGCAGGCTCGACGAGGCGGAGACCGTCCTCGACACGTACGCGGACGCGGGCGCCGACATCGTCTACGCGCGCGCGCTCGAGCTCTACGGCTGGATCGAAGTGCGCCGCGAGCGCTATCCGATCGCCGCGCGCCACTTCCTGGACGCGCTCGACGCGCTGCGCCGCTCGGAGCACCGCGACGCGCTCATGGGCGCCTCGCTGCTGCGCGGCATGACAACGATCGCGCTGGAGACGCTCGACCTCAAGCTGTTCGCGCGCGTGCGCGGCGACGTCGACGCGCTCGCGTGGTCGCCGGGGCTGCAGGCGCGCTGGTTCGCGATCCGGCGCAACCGCGTTCTGGTCGAGCTGCTCGACGGAAATACGACCGAGGCGTGGCGGCTCGCCGACGAAGCGCTCACGCAGTCGGCGCCCGGCGCGCAGCGCGTTGCCGCGCTCGTCACCGCGGCGCAGGTCGCGCGCGCCGCGGGCGACGCGTTCACGCCGGAGCGGCTGGTGCAGAAGGCCGCAGCGACGGCGGCGGAGGTCGACTGGACCGCGGCCGGGGCCGACGAGCGCGTCGCGCTGCTCGCGGTGATACGCGAAGCGGCGGAGGTGGATCCGGAGCTTGCAGCGCGGCTGCTCGCGCGTTACGACGACCTCCCCGCGGCCCGCGCGCCGGTCGAGCCGCTCGACGCACCGTCGCGCATCGGCGCGTTCGAAGACCTCGCGCGCGCCGCGCTCGCGCGCGCGCTCGACGACGGCGTCACGACGGCGACGCGGCTGCGCTCCGCCGCGGCGGCGTGGCGCGCGCTCGGCGACCGCTTCGACGAGGCGCTCGCGCTCCTCGCGCTGCTCGACGTCGCCTCCGACGAGGACGGGCTGGCGCGCGCCGACGAGCTGACGCGTGTCGTCCCACGCTCGTGGCTGCGCCGCCGCTACACGGCGCTCGCCGAGCGCGCGAAGGGGGTCGAACAGCTCAGCCCGGCCGAGCACCGCGTCATGCTCGCGATCTGCGAGGGCCGTTCCACGGCCGAGATCGCCGAGCGCTTCGGGCGCAGCAAGAACACGATCCGCAACCAGACCCGCCGCATCTACGAGGTGATGGCCGTGCGCACGCGCTCGGCGCTCGTCTCGAAGTGCGCTGCCCTCGGCATCGTCGTCGGACGCGGCTGAGGGCCCTTCGCCCTTCGACAAGCTCAGGATGACGGGGGGCGAGATG
Source organism: Vulcanimicrobiota bacterium (assembly GCA_019233415.1). Taxonomy (GTDB): domain Bacteria; phylum Vulcanimicrobiota; class Vulcanimicrobiia; order Vulcanimicrobiales; family Vulcanimicrobiaceae; genus Vulcanimicrobium. Next base: position 9,942 of record JAFAMK010000233.1, on the reverse strand, counting down.
TCGGGGTGGACTTCGATATGATGGTATGGATATACCAGTAGGAGTCTTGGCTGTGATAGTATGATCCGGAGGTAAGGCGGGCATTGGGTCGCTAAAGGGACGTCCCTGTGGGGTGTCAGCGAGGGGCCCGTCCGTGATCCATGTCGTGTTCGAGCGGCGCGCGGCGCGGATGGCGGTGTTCGGTCCCGAGGGGCGGCTCTGGCACACGCTCGCCGCGACCGGCGACACGCTGATCCCGCCGGGACACTACCGGCTGCTCGGGCACAGCGAGCACGAGGCGCCGACGCCCGACGACGGGCCCGGCATGATCTACGTCGGCGACCTCGACGAGGCCGCGCTGCGCACGCTCGTGGATGCCGGGCGCGCGCGGATGCGAGCGGGGAACGTCGAGATCGTCCGGCTCTTGGGCGCGGTCGGCGGACTCGCGCGCTATCGCCGCTCCGGGGTCGCGATTCGCGGCGGCGGACCGTCGCTCGCGCGGCTGATCCCGCCCGAGGACCCGCTCGCGCCGTATCAGCGGCTGACCCGCGGCGACGGCGGCGTCCGCGTTCACAACGCCGACCTCGCACGGCTCATGCTGATCCTCGGGCCCGTCTTCGCGACCGACACCGTCGTCCTCACCGTTCTCGGCGAACCCGCGCCACGCGGTGTTTGAGCGCTGCTTGCGCGGGCAGGACCGGGCGTGCGTGGCGGGTAGGACGCGAATATGCTCGTCACCGGGGCCTTCACGGTGTTCGTCCTCGGATTGCGTCACGGTGCCGACCCCGACCACCTCGCGGCGATCGACAACGTCACGCGCAGCGCGTATCCGCGCACGCCGCGGTTGAGCCGGTTCGTCGGGACGTTCTTCGCCGGCGGTCACACGGTGATGGTGCTCGCGATCTCCGCGCTCGTCGGGCTGCTCGGCGCGCGGCTCGGACACCACGCCGCCGCGATCGAGACGATCGGGACGTGGATCTCGGTCGTCGTGCTCGTCGCGATCGCGGTCGCGAATCTGCGCGCGCTGCGGCGCGGCGCCGACCGCGTCGCCGGCGCGAAGCTGCGGCTCCTTCCGCGCGGCCTGCGCGACGGGACGAACGCGCTGCTAGCGATTCCGATCGGCCTGTTGTTCGGGTTCGGGTTCGAGACGTCGAGCCAGATCGTCGCGTACGGCTTGGCGTTCGGCAACGGGAACGGCATCTTGGGTGCGGTGCTCGTCGGCGCGATGTTCTCGGTCGGGATGATCTGCACCGACACGCTGGACTCGCTGTTCGTGCACCGGCTGATCTCCGACCGGTCGAGCCGTCGTCCCGCCGTGATGCGCGTGTGGATTCTCTCCGTCGCGCTGCTCGCGTTCGCGGTTGCTGCGTATGAATTGGCCGGGCTCTTCGGCCTGCGCATGCCGTTCGGCGACCTGACCGTCAGCGCGGTTCTCGTCGGCGCGCTCAGCGCGGTCTTCGCCTACATCTTCGTGCGCACGCGCCGCGCCGAGGAAACCGCCGCGGCCTAGGCCGCCGCTGCACGCTGGCGGCGCAGCAAGAACGGCAACGGTGCGGAGATCGCCGCGACGATCGCGATGAGCCGCATCGCGTCGGCGTACGAGAGCACCGACGCCTGCTGCGCGACGAGCTGCGCGAGCACTTCGATTCCCTTTGCGTGCGCGGCGACCGCGGCGGCGGCGACGGGGTTGGCCAGGGTGACGCCGCCGCGCAGGGCGCTGTCGTGGAAGGCGAAGGCGCGGTCGGCGGCGGTGATGACGGTCGCGGTCGCGATCGAGCCGCCGATCTGCTGCGCGAGCCGTGCGATCGCGAGCGACGGCGCGATCGCAGCAGGCTGGTTGCCGAGCGCGCGCAGCAGCGCGACGTTCAGCGGGACGAACACGAGCGCGAGGCCGAGCCCGCCGGCGACCTGCGTCGCCAGCAGTGCGTTGAAGTCGGCGGTCGGCGTCATCACCGCCGCTTGCAGCCACGACGCGACGGCGTAGATCGCAAGGCCGGCCGCCGTTGCGAGGCGCAGGTCGGCCTTCGGCCGCGAGACGAGCCACGCGATGAAGGGGAACAGCGCGACGAGCGTGCCGGCGCGCGACATGATGAGCAACCCTGAAAGTGTGGGCGTGAACCCGAGCGTCCCTTGCGTGTAGAAGGGGAAGATCGCGAAGACGCCGTACAGCCCGTAGCCGACCGCGAAGCTGACCAGCGCGCTGGCCCACACGGTGCGTTTGCGCAGCACGTTCAGCGCGACCGCCGGCGTGCGCGTTCCGCGCGTCTCCCACCAGACGAACGCGGCGAGCCCGACGACCGCGACGAGGAGCGTCGCGCGGATCACGCCGTCGTCGAGCCAGTCGTTGCGTTCGCCCTCTTCGAGCACGTACTGCAGCGCGCCGAGCCCGACCGCGAGCAGCGCGATCCCCGGAACGTCGATCGGCGCGCGCGGCTGGTCGTCCGGATCACGCACGAAGGCGACGACGAGTGCGGTCGCGACGATCCCGGGGATCAGGTTGATGAAGAAGACCCAGCGCCACGACGCGCCGTCGGTCAAAAGGCCCCCGAGCGTCGGTCCGATCGTCGGTCCGATCGTCGCGGCGAGCCCGAACAGCGCTTGGCTCAGCCCGAGCTGCTTCGGCGGAAACGCGTCGCGAATGATCTGCTGCGCCGGGACCATCAAGCCGCCGCCGAACGCGCCCTGCACGAAGCGGAACGCGACCTCGGTCGGCACGTCGTTCGCGAGCCCGCACAGCATCGAGGCGACGGTGAAGCCCGCGATCGAGAGCGCGAAGTAGCGCGTGCGGCCGAAGCGCGACGAGAGCCACGGCGAGAGCGGGATGACGACGACGTTCGCGATGATGTAGGCGGTGATGAACCAGGTGCCCTCGTCGACCGACGCGCCGAGGTTGCCGTCGATCGTCGGGACCGCCACGTTGACGATCGTCGTGTCCGCGAGCTGCAGCAGCGCGGCCAGCATCGCCGCCGCGACGACGACGGTCCGCCGCCAGCCCTGCTCCTCGGCGCTCATCGCCGAGTCCCTTGCTTCCAGCAAGTCACCATGGAGAAGCGTATAGCATAGTCACTTGCTGAAAGCAAGCCACTGTGCTACGCTACGGGACGGACGAATGGCAAAATCCGACCTGGCCTCGATGCCGTGCTCGATCGCCCGCTCGCTCGAAGTCGTCGGCGAGTGGTGGACGATCCTCGTGCTGCGCGATGTGTTCCGCGGGATTCGGCGGTTCGACGCGATCCAGCGCGACCTCGGGATCGCGACCAACGTGCTCACCGCGCGGCTCAAGCGGCTGCGCGACGCCGGCCTGATCGACCGGCGCCGCTACGAGCAGCGCCCGCCGCGCTACGAGTACCACCTGACCGACAAGGGGCGCGACCTCTTCCCGCTGCTGATCGCGCTCGTGCGCTGGGGCGACAAGTACCTTGCCGGCGCGGACGGCCCACCGCGCACCCTCGTCCACCTGACCTGTGGGCACACGACCGAGCCGAAACTCGTCTGCTCGCACTGCGAGGGCGAGATCGTCGCCCGGAACACCCGCTACGTAACCCACGAGGAGGCCGCCGAGCTGGCGAATCCCGAGGCGCGCGCCGGCTAGCGAGCCCTCGAGCGTCCGACAAGCGGACGCGGCCCCCGCGCGGCGAAAGCTAGCCGAAATCGGTCGCATCGACCAAGGAAGTGGCTGACCAAGAGGGGGCTCGGACGCTGGGGTGACGATCACGAAAACAGGCCGGCGCACGGTGCTGGTAGTCGACGACGAGACCGCCATGGTCGAGGTGCTGGAAGGCTACTTGCGCGACGAAGGGTTCGGTGTGGTCTGCGCGCACGACGGTCCGGGCGCGGTCGAGGCGTTCCGCGAGCACTTGCCGGACATCGTCGTGCTCGACCTGAACTTGCCGGGTTTTCCGGGCACCGAAGTGCTGCGGCAAATTCGCGCGCTGCGCGACGTTCCGATCATCATGCTGACCGCGCGCGTCAACGAAGTCGACCGCGTCGTGGGGCTCGAGCTGGGCGCCGACGACTACGTCGGCAAACCGTTCAGCCCGCGCGAGGTCGTCGCGCGCGTGAAGAGCGTGCTGCGCCGCGGCGAGCGCGCCGAAGCGCCGCCGCCGGTCGGGGAGCGCCGCGTCGGCGGCCTGATGATCGACCCGTCCTCGCACGACGTGCGGCTCGAAGGCAAGTCGGTCACGCTGACGCCGACGCAGTTCCGCATCCTCGAAGTCCTCTCGGCGAACGTCGGCCAGACGCTCACGCGCGAGCAGCTGCTGCAGCGCGTCAGCGCCGACGGTGACGTCTACGACCGCACGCTCGACCGGCACATCGCGAACCTGCGCGCGCGGATCGAACCCGATCCTGCCAACCCGCGCTACGTGCTGACGGTGTTCGGCGTCGGGTACAAGATGGTCGACCCGACATGACCAGCAACGTCTTCCACGACATCCGCAACAACCTCGCCGTCGCGATCTCGAGCATCGAAGCGTTTCGCGAAGGCATCCTCGAACCGTCCCCGGCGCGGCTAGGCGTGGTGCTGCATGCGCTCAACGAGATCGACGTGCTCTTGCGCAAGATTCCGCGCGAGGTGCCGGCGTCCGGCGCACCGGCGAACGACCTGGCCGAGCACTGAGCCGTGGACGCCGCGCGGCTGAAGAGGCAGTTCGTGGCGACGATGAGCCACGAGCTGCGCACGCCGCTCAACGCCATCATCGGGATGGCGGAGCTGCTGAGCGCGACCGCGCTCGACGAGCGTCAGCGCACGTACGTCGAGTCGATCGACGAGTCGGCCGAAGCGCTCCTCGCGATCATCAGCAGCATCCTCGACTTCTCGAAGATCGAGGCCGGCAAGGTCGACCTCGACGCGAAAGATTTCACGCTGGAGGACCTGATCGACTCGGCCGTCGGCGTGTTCGCGGACGACATTCGCGACAAGGGCCTGACGCTGCACACGCAGGTCGACCCGAGCCTGCCGCCGGCGGTGCGCGGCGACGTCGACCGCCTGCGCCAGATCCTCCTGAGCCTGGTCGGGAACGCGGCGAAGTTCACCGCGAGCGGGCACATCGTCGTGCGCGCGAGTCCGGCCAAGACGTCGAGCCGGCATGTCGTCGTCCGGTTCGAGGTGGAGGACACCGGCATCGGGATCACCCCCGACATCCTCCCGCTGCTGTTCGAGCCGTTCGTGCAAGCCGATTCGTCGTCGTCGCGCAGCTACGGTGGGACGGGGCTCGGGCTCTCGATCGCCAAGCGGCTCGTCGGCCTGATGCACGGCGAGATCGGGGTCGACTCCACGCCCGGCCGCGGCTCGCGCTTCTGGTTCACCGTGCGATTCGAGCGGATCGTGAAATCGCTCGCCGACGCCCCGCCGACGCCGCGCGCGCCGCGGCCGCCGCCCGCACCCGCCGGCGCGATCTGCTGCTCGGTGCTGATCGTCGAGGACAACGAGAGCCTGCGCGAGGTGCTCGCGCACCAGTTCGAGCTGCTCGGCATCGAGGTGCAGTTCGCCGCCGACGGCGCGGAGGCGGTCAAGGCGGTCGCCGACGGCGACTTCACGATGGTGTTCATGGACTGCCACATGCCGAACATGGACGGCTTCGCGGCGACGCGCGCGATCCGCGCCGCCGAAGCGGACGGCTGCGGGCACATCCCGATCGTCGCGATGACGGCCAACGCGTTCAAAGAAGACCGCGAGGCGTGCCTGGCCGCCGGGATGGACGACTACCTCGCGAAGCCCGTGCGGATCGGCGACCTGCGTGCGGCGGTCGAGCGATGGGTCGACGCCGAGTGCGGCGCGCCCGCATCGCACGGCTGAGCGCCGATCGCTAGCCGGTCGCGAGCGCGTCGAGCCGCGCGCGCGTGAGCGCGGCGGCGCGCGCGACGGCCTCGTCGCCGCGGTCGAGCAGGCGCGCCGTGTTCGCCGCTTGCTGAAACGCCATCAGCTCGAACGTCACCGTGCTCGGGTCCGCGCCGGCCGCGATCTCGCCGGCGTCGCGCGCGCGCTGCACGAGGTCGAGCAAGTACGCGTACCACATGTCGTAGTAGCGCAGCGCGTGATCGCGCAGCGGACCGGGCTTCGCGCGGTACTCGTTCGCCGTTGCGTAGAGCACGCAGCCACCGGGGAAGACGCCGCTCGTCACGTACGCGAAGAACGCGTCGTTGACGGCGCGCAGCCGCGCCAGCGGCGCGACGACGCCCTCCGACGGCGCGATGACGTGCGTGATGAAGACGCCGACCGCGGCATCGAGCGTCGCGATCTGCAGCGCCTCCTTCGTGCCGAAGAGCGTCACGAGGTTCCCTTTGCTGACCGCGACGTCGGCGGCGAGCCGCCCGAGCGTGAGCCCCTCGAGCCCTTCGACCGACGCGATGCGCATCGACCGTTCGAGCACGAGCGCGCGGCTGCGGTCGCCGCGCGCGTGCCGCCCGTCCCGCCGGTGCACGTTCTCGTCAGGGTTCATTCCGGTTCATGTTCGCTCCGTGCACCGCGATCTTTTTTACGCGAAATCGGTTGACACGCGCGCGGTGCGGAAGTATAAATACGAACGAACGTATGTATATTCCTGCTGCACGGGCCGCGCTCACGGGAGCACTGGCCCTCCTTTCCTGCACCCTCCCGGTCGCCGCGCAAGGCGACGACCCGCCCGTCAGCGTCGACCGCTGCACGGTCTGGTCGGGGCTGGCGTCGACCGATGCCGCGTCGTTCGAGATCGCGTTTCGGAACGACCGCGCGATCACGGCGACTGCAATCGATTTCGCGATCAGCTGGGACGGCGCGCATGCGGAAACGGTGCGCGACGCCGGGCGCTTCGCGCCGCATGCGACGATCGCGCACCGCTTCGTGCGCTACGTTCCGACGAGCTTGTACGTGTACGACCATCCATCGGCGCGCTGTCGCGTGACGCGCGTGCGCTTCGCCGACGGACACACGTGGGAAGCGGCCTAAGCGCGCGAATCGGTACACCGCATTCTTACGTAATTGGCCCCGGACATTTCGCACGGCGTTCTTTATGATCGAGGCGCGTGCAGCGCTGCGTCGCTGCGGCGCGAGCATGCATTTCCACGATCAGAAAGGATTGCATGGTGCATCGCCACATACGGGTCGCGGCGGCGCTGGTCGCTCTCGTCGGAATGCTGAGCCAGGGAACATGGGTTCTGGCCGGCACGACGGGCTCGCTCTCCGGCACCGTCACCGATCCGTCAACCAATCAACCGGTCACCGGTGCGCACGTCTCGGCGGCGAGCCCGTCGCAGAGCGTGAGCACGACCACCGACACGACCGGACACTACGCGTTTCTCTCACTCGCACCCGACACGTACACGATCAGCGTCGACGCGTCGTCGGGACGCGACGCCGTCTCAGTCAGCGGCGTTACGGTGCAAGCTGACCAGGCACTCTCGGTCAACCTCAGCCAGCCGCAACGGCTGAAACAGATCGGCTCCGTCACGTCGCGCGCCGCGTCGGCGCTCGTCAAACCGGGGACCGTCGCCGACGTCTACTCGATCAACGCGACCACGCAAGACAAGGCCGCGGCGGTCGGCGGAGGCGGGAATCTGAACAGCGCCTGGTCGGCGATCTCGTCCGTACCGGGCGTTTTCGTCGTACCGAACCAAACCGGCTACATCGGCGGCGGCTCGTCGCTGAGCATCCGCGGCGGCGACTACGACCAGATCGGCTACGAGCTGGACGGCGTTCCGGTGAACCGGTCGTTCGACCAGTATCCGTCGGGGCCGCTCTCGTCGCTGGGGCAGCAGGAGCTGCAAGTCTACACCGGCGCGCCGTCGGCGACGTCGGAAGCGAACGGGATCTCCGGCTACATCAACCAGGTGATTCGCACCGGCACCGCGCCGGCGTCGCGCAACCTGACGATCGCCACCGGCTCTCCGTCGTTCTACGGCAAGCTCGCGTTCGAGGCGGGCGGCGCGAACCCGTCGCGCACGTTCTCCTACTACCTCGGCGTGGGTGCGTACAACCAGAACTTCCGGTTCTACGACCAGTACAACGGGGCGTCTCTGCAGCACGACTTCGGTGCGCCGCTCGCGGTGTGCCCGGCGGGCATCACGCAGTCGCAAGCGCCGTCGTGCTTCGACCCGGCTGGCAACCCGTACACGAACAACGCGGCAACTCCGGCGTACGCGCTGGGCCCGCCGCAGACCGACCTCTCGTCCGGCGTGCAGGACCGCGACTCGGTCGTGAACCTGCACTTCGGCATCCCGCAGAAGAACGGCAACCGTGACGACGTGCAGCTGCTGTTCGACAACAACTTCATCAACACGTCGTTCTACAGCTCGACCAACGACCTCGGCGGCGCGGCGTTCCTGAACGCGATCGGCGTGGGCGTTCCGACCTACACCGACGGGTTCAACTTCACCGGGGCGCCGCTGGGCGGACTGCTCCCGGCGAACTACGCGGGCGGCGGGATTCAGCCGTACCTGTTCCCCGACTCACCGCAAGGCCGCGCGCTCGGCGCGCCGATCGCGCCGGACCGGCGCGACGCGTTCGTCAACAACCAGTCGATCCTGAAGCTGCAGTACCAGCACAACTTCGGAACGAACGCGTTCCTGCGGGTCTACGGCTACAGCTACTACTCCGACTGGCTGCAGAACGGGCCGCAGTCGACGCTGCAGACGTACCTCGGCGCGATCCCCTCGCAGTATCTGCTCGACAGCCATACGCGCGGGGTGAGCACGATGTTCGCCGACCAGCTCAACCCGCAGCACCTGCTGACGATTCAGGGCTCGTACACGACGGCCTCGACGCTGCGCGACAACAACACGTTCTTCGCGGCCTCGCCGACCATCGGGTACCTCGTGAACGGCAGCGATCCGACGAGCGGCGTCTGCTACGGCGGCGCGCCCGGCGCGGTCGTCGCGGTTCCCGGCTGCGGAGCCGGAACGCAGACGTTCAACACGGCCCAGGCGTTCGGCGGCGGCGTGACGCCGGCGTCGGCGTTCGGGACCTGCGGAACCGGTCCGTGCCAGTACATCGTCGTCAGCAACGGCGTGCACGCCTCGTACAACACCGTCACGCCGCGCTTCTTGTCGGGTGCGATCAGCGACCAGTGGACGCCGACCTCACGGTTGAACGTCGCGCTGGGGTTGCACTTCGACCAGTTCCAGTTCGTCGGGTCGAACACCATCAACCCGGCCCGAACGCTGTTCTACAACGCGTACAACCTCAACAACCCCGGTGCGAACCTGCAGAACATCTCGGGCGTCGTCCAGACGTACGACGAGTGGCAGCCGCGCGCGGGGTTCACGTACACGCTCAACCCCGGCACCGTCCTGCGCTTCAGCTACGGCCGTTACGCAGAGGCGCCGAACGCCGCGTTCGAACAATACAACTTCCTGCAGGCGAACGACATCGGGAGCCTGCTGAACTTCCAGACGGTCGGGCTGCCGGCGACGCCGAGCCACATGATCCGCCCCGAGGTTTCGAACAACTACGACTTCTCGTACGAGCACCAGTTCCCGGGCCAGATGGCGGTGAAGATCACCCCGTTCCTGCGCAAGACGCAGGATCAGATCCAGAACTTCTACCTCGATGCCCGCACCGGGTTCACGTCCGGCCTCAACGTCGGGCGGCAGACCTCGCAAGGCGTCGAGTTCGAGCTGGACAAGGGCGACTTCTCGCGCAACGGGCTCGCGGCACGGCTCTCGTTCGCGTACACGAACAGCTACATCACCTACGGGGCGCTCCCGAACGGCGGTTCGGTGATCGACTCGTTCAACAACACCATCGCCGCGTACAACGCCTTCACGAAGGCCGGCGGCGGCGCAGCGTGCTACCTCCCGGGCTCGGCGGCGACGCCGGGCGCGGCCGATCCCTCGTGCACGGGTCTGCATACGATCGCGAACCCGTACTACAACGCGCCGCTCCAGCCGCTGATGGACGTTCACGGCAACTATGCGACGTACTCGCTCTTCCCGTCCGGTGCGATCGGGTCGGCGCCGCCCTTGCAATACGGCGCGCCGTACGTGTCG
>JAFAMK010000174.1 GCA_019233415.1 Vulcanimicrobiota bacterium | reverse complement strand
TTGATTTCTGAAGGAAGAGGAGTTTCCCGTTGGGCAACCGTCCGTTGGCCGTGCGCCTGCTCGGCGCCGGCCTCGCCTCCGTCCTTCTCGCCGCCTGTTCCGGCGGTGGGACGGTTGCGCCCGCCGCGCCGCAGACCCGACCGCAAGTGACAGCACGCGTCACGTTCACGATGAACTGGAACGACCCGTCGGGCCAGTCGCTGCGGCGCACGCCGAAGTACGTGCCGGCGAGCGCGCGCAGCGTCGGCGTCGCCGTCAACGGCGGCACGGCGCAAGTGCTCAACAACCCGGCGACGACGCTCGCGATCGACGCGCCGGTCGGAAACGACACCTTCGGCTTCGTGCTGTACGATGCGGCGAATGGGTCGGGAAACGTGCTCAGCCGAGCGACGGTCACCCAAGCGATCGTGCTGGCGACCGCGAATACCGTCTCGGCGGTGCTGAACGGCGTCGTCGCCTCGCTCGCGGTCGCGCTGAGCAACGCCTCGCCGAACGCCGGGACGCCGGCGACCGTCAACGTCAACGTCACCGCGAAGGACGCCGACGGCAACACGATCATCGGGTCGGCGAACTACAGCGCGCCGATCACGCTCGCCGTCAACGACCCCTCGTCGAGCGGGATGCTCGCGCTCTCGACGACGACCGTCGCCAGCCCGGCGGCCGCGCCGACGCTCACCTACAGCGGCGGGGCGCTGAACAGCGGCCTTGCCGGCGGCCCGACGGTCACCGTCGTCGCGTCGGCAACGGGCATCGCCCCCGCCAGCGCGCCGTTCACGCCGGCGCCCACGTTCTATCAGTTCGCGATCCCCGTCGGGACGAACAAGCCGCAGTGGATCGCCGCCGGCAGCGACGGCAACATGTGGTTCACCGAGTCGCCCGGGAACGCAGTCGCGCGGATCACGCCGAGTGGAACCGTCACCGAATTTCCGATTCCTACCGCGGCTTCGAATCCACAGGGAATCATCGGCGCGTCCGACGGCAATTTGTGGTTCACCGAGTTCGCGACGAACAAGATCGGCAAGCTGACGCCGGCCGGCGTCTACACGGAGTTCGCGACGCTCCTTACGCCGCCCGACGGACCGAACGGACTCGTCGACCGTGGCGACGGCACCGTCTGGTACGCGGCGACGAGCGGCGACCGCATCGGCTTCCAGGGCATCACCTCCGGCGTCTCCGGCGAGACGGCGGTCACCACGCCAAATGCGCAGCCGTTCTGGATCGCGGCGGGTGTCGACAACAACCTCTACTTCACCGAGTCCGCGCCGGGCATCGACAAGATTGGCCGCACCTCGGGGATCTTCGGCACGATCGGCGAGGTCGCGCTGACGGCGGGGTCGACGCCGCAGCAGATCGTGCGCGGGCCCGACGGCAACCTGTGGTTCATCGAGGCCGGGAACGGCGGCTCGCGGACCGGGATGATCGGCCGGCTCAGCCCGAGCACGTTCACCGTCATCAACGAGTTCGCGCCGGCGACCGCGACCGCGTTCAACAGCGGAAACGCCGGGATCGCGACCGGCCTCGACGGCGCGATGTGGTTCACCGAACCGAACGCTGACCGCATCGGCCGCGTGACGATGAGTGGGATCGTGAGCGAGTTCGTCTCGCCGGTCACGGGCCTCGGGATGAAAGGAATCGCCGTAGGCCCCGACGGTTCGCTGTGGATCGCCGAAACCGGGACAGGTGGGAACCCCGGCCGGATCGGAAGGTTCGTCTACTGATGCGTGTACGTGTGATTCACGGAACGGCGGCGCTCGCATGCGCCGTCGCGGGTGGGGCGATGTTTGCGGGCTGCCAAGGCGGCGGCGCGACGGCGCCGGTCTTCTCGACGGGAACGGCCGCACCGACGCCGACACCCACGCTGACACCCACACCGACGCCGACGCCCACGGCGACTCCGACACCGAGCGTCTTGGGCGTCACGCCGAACACCGTCGCGATGACGGTCGTCGGTGCCACGGCGCCGTTCACCGCGAGCGAGACCGCGTACACGGGGACGCTGACCGCGGCGAACGGGACACCGTCGTGCAGCGGTATCGCGACGGTCGCGCCGGCGACCGCGAGCGGTCCGAGCGGGAACTTCACCGTCACCGCGGTCGCCGCGGGCCAGTGCCAGCTCACCGTGAAGGACACGAACGGGCAGACCGCGACCGTGACGGTCTATGTCACGACCACCGGCGGAACGATCTCGAGCAAGCACCGCCGCATCTGACGCCGTCGCCGCGTTCGTGCGGCGTGACTTCGCCGCAGCCGAGTCGCTTCTCGACGAAGCGCTCGCGCTGCGGCCGGACGACCGTGACGCGCGCTTCAACCTCGGCCGCGTCTACGAGGTGCAGCAGCGCTACGACGACGCGCTCGCCGCGTACGGCGCGATCCTCGCCGCGCATCCGGCCGACGTGCCGGCGCTGCTGTGCGTCGGGACGGTGCACTATGTGCGCGGCGACTACGACGCGGCGGCCGACGCGTTCGCCGCCGCGCTCGCCGCGCGGCCCGACGACCAGGTTGCCGCACTGAACTTCGCGCTCACCGCGACGCTGCTCGGCCGTGCCGACGAGGCCGCGCGCGTTCTCTGGGCAGCGGTCGAGCGGCGTCCCGACGATGCGACGGCATGGACCGCGCTTGCGGATGCGCTGCGCGAGCTGCGGCGCGGCGACGAGGCGGCCGCGGCAGCGAACGCGGCGCTGCGGCTCGACCCCGAGAACGTGCACGCCGCGGTGCTGCTCGGACAGACGGCGTACGACCGCGGCGCGTTCGACGAAGCGGAAGCGGCGTTCGTGCGCGCTGCCGAAGCAGTGCCCGATGCGCCCGAGCCGCGCATGAACCTCGGCGTACTGTATCACGGGCTCGGACGCGTCGACGAAGCGCTCGCGCACGGGGAGGCCGCGCTGGCGCGCGCGCCGGACGACCCGCTCGCGCACCTGAACTTCGGGATGACGCTGCTGCTCGCCGGCGAGCGCGCGCGCGGCTTCGCCGAGGTCGAGTGGCGGCTGCGCGACCCGCGCATGCGCGCGCACTTCCCGTACCTCGACCGCATCCCGCGCTGGGACGGTGCGCCGCTCGGCGGAAAACGGCTGCTGATCGCGCGCGAGCAGGGGATCGGCGATTTCGTGCTGTGGTCGCGATTGTTCGCGCAGGTGCGCGCACCGGGCGCGACGGTAGCAGTCGAAGCGCCGGCCTCGCTCGCGCCGCTCTACGCCGGCTTCCCCGGGATCGACGAGCTGTACGCCGACCGCTGCCCGCCAGAACGGCTCGATGCGTTCGACGTGCACGTGCCGCTGTGCAGCCTCCCGCACGTCCTCGGCGCGCCCGACCCCGAAACAGCGCGCGACGCTGCGCCGTATCTGCATGCAAATGCCGAAGCCACCGACGCGTTTCGCGCGCGGTTCGCCGCGCGCGGTGCGGGCATGAAGGTCGGAATCGTCTGGGCCGGCGAGCCGTCGCACCTGCTCGACGCGTTCCGCTCGTGCCGGCTCGCCGACTTCGCACCGCTCGGCGCGGTGCCGAACGTCGTGTGGATCAGCCTGCAGAAAGGAGCGCGCGCCGGCGAGGCGCTCGCGCCGCCGCTGGAACTCATGCCGCTCCCGCTCGGACCGGAACTCGAATCGTTCGCCGACACGGCAGCGGCGATCGCCGCGCTGGACCTCGTGATCGCGGTCGACACCGCCGTCGCGCACGTCGCCGCCGCGCTCGGCGTTCCCGTGTGGCTGCTGCACGGCTTCGGCAACTACTGGCTGTGGGGCGTGCAGGGCACGGACTCGCCGTGGTACCCGACGCTGCGCATCTTCCGCCAGCACCGCCCGAACGACTGGGACGGCGTCTTCGCCGACGTGCGCGACGCGCTCGCGCTGCGATGAACGTTCTCGCGCTCGCCGCCGCGGCGCTGTGGCTGACGGTCCCGAACCTGCACGATGACGGCGCGAACGGCATCTTCGATCCGTCGCTGACCGCCGACGGGCGCGGCGCACTGTGGATGAGCTACAGCGCCGTGCAGCCCTCGCCGGTCGAGGGGACGAAGCTCGAACGCATCAGCACGCGGCTCGCCGTCTCGCGCGACGGCGGGAAGACATGGCGCGACACGGGCGCCGTGAACCGCTCGGAGCCGCAAAAGCTGCCGCCGCCGCACGATACGCTCTCGGCGGTGTGGGAGCACGAGGTCTCACGCGTGCTCTACGACCCGTACGCGCCGCCGAACGCGCGCTGGAAGCTGGTCTGGCACCGCTACTTGCGCGTCTACCCGCCGGGTGCGCCCGACTCGCGCGGGCTCTTCGAACACGGCTGGATCGCGGCGAAGACCGCGCCGTCGCCGAACGGGCCGTGGTCGCCCGAGCGCAAGCTGTTCACCGGCCTCGGCTACGACGCGATCGACGACGGCGTCATCGGCCCGCCCGAAGTCCTGCTCGACCGTCTCGCCGGCGACCTCGGCCGCTGCGCCGCGTTCACCGAGCCAGGACTGCTCGCAACGCGCGAGCACGTCTACGTCAGCCTGCGCTGCGCGCCCGCGCCGGGCAGCGAAGGCCGGGTCGTCCTGCTGGCCTGTGACCACGCGTTGCGCGCGTGCACATACCGCGGCACGCTGCTGCGCGACGGCGAAGCGCGCGCGTTCGGCCCCGACCTCGCGACGTTCTCCGCGACCGACCTCGTCGAATCGCGCGGGCGCGCGCTGCTCGTCGTTTCGCCGGCGACCGGTCCGCCAGGCGACGGCTACCGCGGCTGTCTGTTTTTCGCGTTCGATTCGCTCGACGACGCGCGGCTGCGACCGCAGCCCGTCGCGCGCATCGACGACCCGGACGCCCGCTTCGAAGGCGCGTGCGGCTACGTCGCCGGACTCGTCGGCGGCGTCTTCATCAACGAGTACGTGCCGGCGCGGCCGAACTTCCGCATCCGGCGCACCGGGCTCACGCCGTGACGATCTTCGCGGCGTGCTCCAGACCGAGCTTCGCGATCGACTCCTCGCGCATCTTGTACTTCTGGACTTTGCCGCTGACCGTCATCGGCCAGCCCTCGACGAACAGCACGTAGCGCGGAATCTTGTAGTGCGCGATCTGTCCCTTGCAGTAGTCGCGCACCGCATCGGCGTCGAGCTCCTTGCCGTCGTGCACGATCACCCACGCGCACAGCTCCTCGCCGTAGCGCTCGTCGGGGACGCCGATCACCTGCACGTCCTTGACCGCCGGGTGCGTGTAGAGAAACTCCTCGATCTCGCGCGGGTAGACGTTCTCGCCGCCGCGGATCACCATGTCCTTGATCCGGCCGCTGATGTTGACGTAGCCGTCGTCGTCCATCGTCGCGATGTCGCCGGTGTGCATGTAGCGCGCGGCGTCGATCGCCGCCGCCGTCGCCTCGGGGTTCTCCCAGTAGCCGAGCATCACCGAGTAGCCGCGCGTACACAGCTCGCCCGGCGTGTTGCGCGGAACGATCAGCCCCTCGGGGTCGACGATCTTCACCTCGATGTGCGGGTGGACGCGGCCGACGGTCCCGGTGCGCTTTTCGATGGGATCGTCGGTCATCGTCTGCGTCGAAACCGGTGAGGTTTCCGTCATCCCGTAGCAGATCGTCACCTCGGGCATGTGCATCTCGCTCTGCACGCGCTTCATCACCTCGACCGGGCACGGCGAGCCGGCCATGATCCCGGTCCGCAGCGTCGAGAGGTCGAAGTCCTTGAACGTCGGCAACGCCAGTTCGGCGATGAACATCGTCGGCACGCCGTAGAGCGAGGTGCAGCGTTCCTGCACGACCGCGCGCAGCGTCAGCTCCGGGTCGAACGTCCAGTTCGGGATGACGATCGTCGCACCGTGCGTCGTGATCGCGAGGTTGCCGAGCACCATCCCGAAGCAGTGGTAGAACGGCACCGGAACGCAGACGCGGTCGGCGTCCGTGTAGCGGCAGCCTTCGCCGATGAAGAATCCGTTGTTGAGGATGTTGTGGTGCGAGAGCGTCGCGCCCTTCGGAAAGCCCGTCGTTCCCGACGTGTATTGAATGTTGATCGGCTCGTCGAACTGGCAGCGGGCCTTGCGCGCCGCGAGCGCGGCGTCGTCGACCTCGCCGGCGCACGCGACGTAGTCGTCCCAGCCCGTCTCTTCCTCGTCGGGCTCGCTCTCGCCGATCACGACGACCTCGCGCAGCGCCGGCAGCGATCCCCGCACTTCGCGCACCATCGCGAGGTACTCGCTCGTCTTGTAGCGGTCGAGCACGATCAGCGTGCTGACGCCGCTCTGCCGCAGCGCGTATTCCAGCTCGGCGAGCCGGTAGGCCGGATTCACGTTGACCAGAACCGCGCCGATCTTCGCCGTCGCGTATTGCGTCAGCACCCATTCGAGCGAGTTCGGCGACCAGATGCCGACCCGTTCGCCGTGCTCGACCCCCGCGGCGAGAAAC
>JAFAMK010000100.1 GCA_019233415.1 Vulcanimicrobiota bacterium | reverse complement strand
CGCTGCGCGGCCTCGACGACCGCGCGCGTCCCGTGCGCGTGCCCTTCGAGCGCCGCTTCGAGTTCCTCGATCGTGTGCAGGCGCGACTCGGCCGCCGCGATCTCCGAAGCGATCTCGCGGTGACGGCGCTGCAGGTCGGCGACGCGCTGCGCCGCGGCTTCGCCGCGCTCGCGCGCGACCCGCGCGCGCTCGTGCTGCGCCGTCGCTTCGGCTTCGTAGCGCGCGATCAGCAGCTCGCGCTCGCCGAACCGCGCGCGCGCTTCGTCGGCGGCCTTCGCGTGGACGTCGCGCTCCGCGAGCGCCGCCGCGTGTTCGCCTTCGAGGCGTTCGATTTCCGTACGCGTCGAGGCCATCTGCGCGCGGCGCTCCGCCTCGTTGGCGGCCTGCTCCGCGGCGAGCGCTTCGACCGCGCGCAGTTCCTGGTAGACGCCGTCGAGCGCGCCGCGTGCGTCGGCGACCGCAGCGGAGGCGGCCAGTTCGCGCTCGCGCGAGCCGTCGGTCTGCGCGGTCAGCGGCGCGAGCCGCTCTTCGAGCGAGGCGATCTGCTCGCGCAGCGTGACGCGCTCGCTTTCGACGCGGTCGCGGTCGGCGACCACCGCGTTCGACTGCCGTTCGAGCCCGTCGCGCCGCGCGACCGCGGCGGCGAGGTCGGCTTCGAGCCGCGCCAGCTCGGCGCGCGCCGCCTGCGCGTCGGCGCGATGCTTGTCGAGGTCCAGTTCCAGCGTGTACAGCGCCTCGCGCAGCGTCGAAAGCTGCGCGCCGAGCTGCGCCGCGCGCGCCGCGGCGGCCGCGCGCGCGTTCTCGTGCTGTTCCAGTTCCGCCGCGACGCGCTCGCGTTCGGTCCGCCGCGTCGCGGACGCGCGCAGGTACGACAGAATCTCCAAGTCGCGCACGCGCGCGGTCAGTTTGCGGTAGCGCTTCGCACGGCGCACCTGCGCGTCGAGTTCCGGCGCGCGCCGTTCGAGTTCGGCGATCAGGTCGTTGACGCGGATCGCGTTCTGCTCCGTCGCGTCGAGCCGGCGCAGCGCCTCGTTCTTGCGCGCGAGGAACTTGCCGATCCCGGCGGTCTCTTCGAACAGCGCGCGGCGTTCGGTCGGCTTCGACGAGAGGATCGCGTCGATCTGGCCCTGCGAGACGATCGCGTACGAACCCGGACCGAGCCCCGTCCCCATCAGCAGCTCGTGCACGTCGCGCAGCCGCACCTGCGCGCGGTTGATGAAGAACTCCGACTCGCCGGCGCGGTAGGTGCGCCGCGTGATCTGCACTTCGTTGAAGTCCAGCGGAAGTTGATGGTCGTGATTGTCGAAGGTCAGCGAGACCTCGGCCATCCCGAGCGGCTTGCGCGCGTTGTTGCCGGCGAAGATGACGTCTTCCATCTTCTGCGAGCGCAGGCTGCGCGAGGACTGCTCGCCGAGGACCCAGCGGATCGCGTCGACCAGGTTGGACTTTCCGGAACCGTTGGGGCCGACCACCGCGGTCGTCCCGTCGATGAAGTCGAGCGTCGTCGCTTCGGCAAACGTCTTGAAGCCGAAGACTTTGAGGGCTTTGAGGCGCAAGGCTAGACGGGCGCTCCGGGGTCGGGCTTGCGGGGAGAACGGGGACGGCGGCGCTTGTCCAGCGCGATCACTCGCCCGTCGTCGTGGTTCGACGCCGGGCGCGCGGGGCTTGCCGGGTGCCGGTGGCGCAGGGTGGTCAGGGCCATCGCGGCGGCGCTCAGCTGCGCCGCCTTCTTCGACGGGCCGATCCCCTCGCCGAGGATCTCGTCGCCGACGCGGACCTGCGAGGTGTAGCGGCGCTCGTGCGGCGCGCCTTCGGCGCGCTCGAAGTACATCGGGGTAACCCGCAGCGCCGCCTGGGCGAACTCCTGGAGCGCGGTCTTCGCGTCGGGCTCGCCGGTCGAACCCTTGTCGGCCGGGACGAGGTGCTCGCGCTCGACGAAGCGCGCGACGCGCTCGACGTCGGTCGCCGCGGCGAGGACGGCGATGAACGCCTCGAAGGCGTCAGCGAGGATCGTCGCGTTCTCGGACCCGCCGCTCTGCGCCATCCCCAGACCCAGCACGACCAGCTCGCCGAACCCGAGCCGGCGCGCGGTCTTGGCGCACGCCTCGCCGCTGACGAGCGCGGCCTTGCGGCGCGCCAGCTCGCCTTCGGTCGCGTCCGCGTACTTCGCGGTCAGCCAGCGCGCCGCGACGTAGCCGAGGATCGCATCGCCCAGGAACTCCAGCCGCTCGTTCGAGCGCCCCGCCCCCTCGCGCGCCGCGCTCTCGTGCACGAACGCCTGCTCGACCGCGGCCGTATCGACCTCCGCGGCACCCGCAGTCTTCAGCAGCGCGCGCAGCCGCGCGCGCCGCTTCTCCCCGGCCATGCTAATCGTGCCGGCCGAAAATGACGGTCGTGTTGTGGCCCCCGAAGCCGAAGCCGTTCGACGCGGCGATCTCGACCTGCGCCTTGCGCGCGACGTTCGGCACGTAGTCGAGCCGGCATTCGGGATCCGGGACCTCGTAGTTCGTCGTCGGCGGAAGGATGCCGTGGTGCAGCGCGAGCACCGTCGCGATCCCTTCGATCGCGCCGGCGGCGCCGAGCAAATGTCCGTGCATCGACTTCGTCGACGAGACCGCGAGCTTGCCGCTCGTCGCGTGCTCGCCGAAGACGCGTTCGATCGCCTGCGACTCGGCCAGATCGCCGAGCGGCGTCGAGGTTCCGTGCGCGTTGACGTAGCCGACCTGTTCCGGTGCCACGCCGCTGCGCAGCAGCGCGCGTTCCATCGCGAGGGTGACGCCCTTCGACTCGGGATCGGGCTGCGCGATGTGGTACGCGTCGGCGGCCTGCCCGTAGCCGAGAAGTTCGGCGTAGATGCGCGCGCCGCGCGCGATTGCGAAGTCGCGGTCCTCGACGACCATGATCCCGGCCCCTTCGCCGAGCACGAAGCCGTCGCGCTCCTTGTCGAACGGGCGCGAGGCGTGCGCCGGGTCGTCGTTGCGCGTCGACATCGCCTTCATCGAGCAGAAGCCGCCCATCGCGGTCGGGATCACCGTTGCTTCGCTGCCGCCGGTGACGATCGCGATCGCCTCGCCCATGACGATCTTGTCGTACGCGACGGCGAGCGCATCGTTTCCGCTCGCGCAGGCCGACGCGACCGCAAAGACGGGGCCGCGCAGCCCGTAGTTCATCGAGATGTGCGCCGACGCGGCGTTCGACATGAGCATCGGGACGAAGAAGGGCGAGATGCGGTCCCACGTCTCGTTCGTGCCGGCCTCGATCGTCGTGCGCTCGACGGTGATGATCCCGCCGATCCCCGACGCGACGACCGCGCCGGTCCGCGCCCGCACGTCGGCGTCCTCGGGGAACGCCGCGTCGGCCATCGCCTCGCGCGCCGCGACGAGTGCGAACTGCGCGTAGCGGTCCATGCGCCGCGCGTCGCGCCGCCCGATCAGCGCATCGCTGTCGAAGTCCTTGACCTCGGCCGCGATCCGCGTGCTCAGCTTCGCGGCGTCGAACGCCGTGATGGGCGCGACCCCGGAGCGGCCCGTGATCAGGCCCTCCCAGTAGGCTTCCTTGGTGTTGCCGAGCGGCGTGACCGCGCCCAGCCCCGTGACGACGACGCGGCGTTTCTCCAAAACACGACCGGATTCTGAGGCCGCGGTACTGCCCCTCCCAGGGACAGCCATCGGGCCCTGCGGTAGACTCCATGGCGATGGCCCTCGCTCAGGACAGCCCTGCCCGCATCTCCGGCCCCTCGCTGCTTGCGGCGCTGCGCGGGATGTGGGCCGGCGGCGACTTCACCGGGATTACGGCCTTCCTCGAACGGACCGCGCGCGAGCACGGGCCGGTCGCCTCGTGGGTCTCGCTCACCCCGCCGGTGCGGCTCTGGCTACTCGACGAGCCGGCGCTGATCGACCAGCTCCTGACGGCCAGCGGCTACGACGTCGTGAAGAGCCGCGGGCTGCGGCGGATGCGCCGCCTGCTGGGGCAGGGGCTGCTGACCAGCGACGAGCCGCTCCACCTGCGCCAGCGGCGCCTCGTGCAGCCCGCGTTCCACCGCGAGCGGGTCGCCGGGTACGCCGCGACGATGATCGGCGCGGCGCGTGACGCCGCGGACCGCCTCGCCGACGGCGAGACCGTCGCGGTCGACGCGCTCATGAACCGGCTCGCCCTGCGGATCGCCGCCGCGACGCTCTTTTCGACCGACGTCGACGACTACGCCGACACGATCGGCGGCGCGGTGACCGAAGCGATGGAAGTCTTCCCGGCCTCGATGTCCCCGCTCGGCGAGCTGCTCGATCACGTGCCGTGGCATCCGACGACGCGGCGCTTCCGCGCGGCGCGCGAGCGGCTCGACGCGGTCGTGCACCGCCTGATCGACGCGCGCCGCGGCGACGACCGCGACCACGGCGACCTGCTCTCGATGCTCCTCGCGACCCGCGACGAGGACGGCCAGCCGATGCCGCCCGAGCTGGTCCGCGACGAGGCGATGACGCTGCTGCTCGCTGGCCACGAAACGACCGCGAACGCGCTCGCCTGGACCTGGGACGCCCTCGCACGCAACCCCGGGGCGGAAGCGCGCCTGCACGACGAACTCGACACCGTCCTCGGCGACCGCGACCCGGTGCCGGACGACTACCCGCGGCTGGCGTTCCCCCGCGACGTCGTCGCCGAAGCGATGCGGCTGCGGCCGCCGGCGTGGATTCTCGGCCGCCGCGTCGTTCGCCCGATCCGGCTCGGCCCGCACGCGGTCGGCGCCGGCGCGGTCGTCCTCGCCGCGCAGATCGTCACCCACCGCAACCCGCGCTTCTGGACCGAGCCGGAGGCGTTCCGCCCCGAGCGCTGGTCGAACGGCGAGACCGCCGCGCTCCCGCGCGGCGCGTACTTCCCGTTCGGCGGCGGAACGCGCATCTGCATCGGCGAGAGCTTCGCCTGGACCGAGGCCGTCCTGGTCCTCGCGACGCTCGCGCGCCGCGTGCGCTTCCGTCCGCTCGACCCGAGGCCGGTCCCGCTCGATCCATTGGTCACGTTGCGCCCAGGCCGGCCGATCCAGATGCGGGTCGAAGCGCGTCGAAGCGCCCAGCGGGGGCGCCCCTCCAATCCAGGTTGACACCGAACGCATGTTCTGGTACTCTGTAGCCGCAAGCCCGAGCCGGTGTTGACTGCGTCAACTAGCCCGCCCGGGCTTCCTTATTGGTTCGCTCCCACCGCCATTGCGAGCCCGACCCGCGGGCGAAATTGCCAGACGCTGAAATAGTTCGGGGCTGTCTTCGTGAGGTTCTCGGCGAGTGTCGGGACGCCATAGATGCGTGCAATGCGATCAGCGACAGCTTTCTTGTCCGCGTCGACCCGTTGCAGTACGGGGAGCTTGTGGTGATACATCACCGCTCCGAGCAGCACATCGACCAGTTGCAGGAGGTTGCTGGAACCGGAGTCGGCCATTGCGACGTTCGCGATCTTGGTGCCGAGCGCGTGAACGAGCTCGCGCTCGAAATACTTCGTGTGCGCTCGCGGCTTCTGGTAATTGTCGGCGACGACGATCGCGCGCTCGTCGGCCCGCTCTCGCCCGATATTGGTGCGCAGCACGGTGATCGAGTACGTGATGAGCGCGTCCCAGGTACTACCGCACGCCGCGACCGGGTTGATCCCTGGCACACGCTTGTCGACGACGAACGCACAGAAATACCCGTCGCCGCGATTCGCGAAATAGTCGATCATCCGCTCGTAGAACGGGCGCGTTTGCGTCGTGATCGCGCTGAACTTGAACTCGTAGTCGCTGCGCCGCGTCCGTCGTCCGCGTCGGGCGGACTGCGCAACGAAGACGTCGAGGAGACGGTTGAGGTCGTCGTTCCAGACACCAACGTCCGAGATTTTTAGCATCCCGATCCCAAAGAACGGCTCGGTCGGCGAGAAAGCCGGCACGCCCGCTTCGTCGGTGAAAATGAACGGATACTCGCCAGTCGGAGCGAGGGCCGGTATTGCGGTCATGGGTCTCCCACCCGGTGGAGCGAAGGCGTCCTGCCGCGAAAAATGCGGCTGTTATACCGTATTTTCGCGAAGCGCCTGTGAGATACTCCCCAAGCGGCGCTACGAGCGACCGCAATGCGAAGCTCGCAACGACGGTTCGGCGTCAGAGCCGCTACAGTGAGCGCAGCCCACGCGATCGGCGCCGGACGCGCTGCGCGGGACGGTGGTCCACGTGGCGACCGGGGAACGGCGCTACGTTACCTCCTACGGCGACCTCTGCAGCTTCATCGACGCCCGCCGGGCCCCACCCCCGGCCAAACCGAGCGAGCCGGGAGGCAACGGAAGCGTTTGACCTGCGGGCGGAGTCCTGGTATGATCTCGCGGCTATGTTCCGGTTCGATCTCCAGCTGTTCGCGTCCAAGAAGGGTGCGGGCTCGACGCGCAACGGGCGCGACTCCAACGCACAGCGCCTGGGCGTGAAGCGCTTCGGCGGCGAGCTGGTCATCCCGGGCAACATCATCATCCGCCAGCGCGGGACGCAGTTCCACCCCGGCCAGGGCGTCGGCATCGGCCGCGATCACACGATCTTCGCCCTCGTCGAAGGCCACGTCACGTTCACCAGTTCCAAGAACCGGAAGCACGTGAACGTCGTCCCCGCCGCTGTCTGACCCGGTCCGCGTTTCCCCGCCGAGAAGAGCCGCAACGACGGCTCTTTTTGCTTTGTAGCCAGCCGTGCAGTTCATCGACGAGGCGACGATCCTCGCGTCGGCCGGAAACGGCGGCGACGGCATCGTCGCCTGGCGGCGCGAGAAGTACGTCCCGAAGGGCGGCCCGGCCGGCGGCGACGGCGGCCGCGGCGGCGACGTCGTCCTCCTCGCCGATCCCGAGCTCGGGACGCTGGTCGACTTCCGCTTCAAGAAACAGTTCGTCGCCGAAGCCGGGAAGCCGGGCGGGCAGAGCAACAAGGCCGGTCCGTCCGGCAAGGAGCTGGTGATCCGCGTCCCGGTCGGGACGCTCGTCACCCGGACCGAGATCGACGCCGAAGGGAACCGCGGGCACGGGCGGCTCTTCGCCGACCTGAGCACGCCGTTCGAACGGGTGCGGGTCGCCAAGGGCGGCCGCGGCGGCCTCGGCAACCAGAACTTCGCGACCGCCGCGCGCCAGGCGCCGCGCTTCGCGTACAACGGCGAACCGGGCGAGAAGTGCGAGCTGCGGCTCGAGCTGAAGCTGCTGGCCGACGCCGGGGTGATCGGGCTCCCGAACGCCGGCAAGTCGACGCTGCTCAGCGTCGTCAGCGCCGCGCGCCCGAAGATCGCCGACTACCCGTTCACCACGCTGGAACCGCAGCTCGGCGTCGTGCGCGTCGCGGATTTCGAGTCGTTCGTGATGGTCGACGTCCCGGGGCTGATCGAAGGCGCGCACGAAGGTGCGGGTCTCGGCGACCGGTTTCTGCGCCACGTCGAGCGCACGCGCGTGCTCGTGCACCTGATCGCCGGCGACAAGTCACCGGACGAGGTGCTGCGCGACAAGGCGACGATCGAAAGCGAACTTTCCGCGTGGAACGCGGCGCTGGTCGACCGCCCGGTGATCGTCGTGATCACGAAGCTCGACCTTCCCGAAGCGCGCGCGACGTTCGAAGCATTGCGCGAGCGGATCCCCGGTTTGCGCGGCATCTCCGCGGCGACGAGCGAGGGTGTGCAAGACCTGATCTACGCGACCTGGTCGACGATCAAGGCGACGCCGCCGCCGGCGCTCGTCACGCCGGAACCGGCGCAGATCGAGCTGACCGCCGACGAGCCGTTCGCGATCCACGTCGAGGACGGCATCTTCATCGTGAGCGGTGAGCGCGTCGAGCGCCTCGCGCGGATGACCGATTTCGACTCCGACGAAGCGCTCGCGCGGTTCGAGCAGGTGCTCGCGAAGATGGGCGTCGAGAAGCGGTTGCGCGAACTCGGCGTCCGCGAAGGCGACACCGTCCGCATCGCGGGCGTCGAGTTCGACTACAGCTAGCCGTCAGCGTCCGGGCTTCGGACACTTTCCGGACGCTCGCGGTGCTAGTCTTCGCGGAGATGGAAAAACCGCACCCGCGGCGCTCGCCTGAAGAGAGCTTCGTGATCCGCATCAGCCCGGAGACCAACGGCGCGCGCGCCGAGCGCTGGCGCGCGACGGTCGTCCACGTCGCCTCGGGCGAACGCCGCTACGTCAACAGCTACGGCGACCTGTGCGACTTCATCGAGGACCGACGCCGCCCCGGCCACCGCTGACCGCGGCGGCACGCTCGCCGCGCAGCGCCCGGACGAACGGGAAGTCGCCGTACGCGGCCGCGTCGGCCGGCTCGAACCGTGCCACGCGCGCAGCGACGAGCCGCCGGCCTTCCGCGAACCAGCGTTCCGCTACGGCGGCGTCGCCGCGCGCCGCCGCGACCCGCCCGAGCGCGGCCTCCGCCCGGCCGGGGAAGCGCGCCGCACCGGCCCGGCAGCCCTCCAGCTCCTCGGCCGCGACGATGGCCTCGTCCGTCGCGCCGGTCGCGAGCAATGTCTCGACCAGGACGCAGAGATCGTTCGCCAGCGACGCGCCGCCGCCAACCGCGCGTGCGCGCGCGATCCCGTCGCGAATACGCTCGGCACCGGAGCGCTCTCCGGTAGCGGCTTCGGCGGCGCCGAGCACGACGAGCGCGTCGGCGATCAGCCGCCGTTCACCGGTCGTTTCGATTTGCGCGAGAGCGTCGCGCGCAACCGGGAGCGCGGCACCGGCACGGCCGGCGAGCAGCAATGCCTCGGCGCGGTTGATCAGGAGTGTCGCGACCCCGTCGTGGGCGCCGATCCGCTCGGCGATCGGCTGAGCGCGGTCCCAGAACGCGAGCGCGTTGTCGACCCGGCCGGTCTCCAGCTCGAGCGCGCCGCGGTTCAGGACGGTCACCACGAGCGGGTGCGCGTCGCCGAGCCGTTCGAGCAGCTCGGTGGCGCGGTCGTAGTGCGCGCGCATCACCGCGACGTCGCCGTGGCGGTGTGCCGCATAGGCGAGTGCAGCGCGCGCCTTCGCCTCCGCGGCGACGTCGCCGATTCGCTCCGCGACGGCGAGCAGTTGCTCTCCCGCGACGCGTTGCGCATCGACGTCTTCGAAGACGAACGCGCACGTCATCTCGGCGGTGAGGATGTGCATGCGTTCTTGCAGATCCGACGCGTCGGTCACGTGCCGGCGGCGCTCCAGTTCCTCGGTTGCGGCTGCGATGTCACCCTTGCGAATCGCGATCTGGATGAACCGCTGCGCGATGCGCGACGCCTCGGCAGTCAGCCCGGCGCGTTCGGCCTCGCGCAGCGCCTCGCGCAGTGGCCCGGCCGCGTCGTCGAGCAGCCCGCGCACCGCCGCGATGTAGCCGCGCGCTTCGAAGGCGACGGCGCGGCGTTCGCTCCGCGCGCCGCGCTCGGCGAGCCCGAACATCGCCTCGATGAGCGGGGTCGTCGCGTCGAACGCCCCGACGCGCGCTTCGTAGGCGACGCGTGACTGCAGCGCGGCGAACCGTTCGCCGTCGCCGAGCCGTTCGGCGCACGCACGCAGCGCCTCGACGTCGGCGCGCAACGCATCCGGATCACCACCGCGTTCCTGCGCGCGCACGGCGAGTTGCAGCGCCGCAAAGCGCGCCGCGTCGTCCTGCGTGAGCGACGCTGCGCGGCGCGCGTAGTCGATCGTCTCGGCGCGCGCATAGACGGCAGCCGCCGCCTCGGCCGCGCGCTGGTACGCGGCGCTCGCCCGCGCGGCGTCCTGCGCGGCCTCCCAGTGCCGCGCGAGCGTGCCGAGCGCGGCCGCGTCGGCGACGTTCGCTTCGCTCAGGACGCGCGCGATGCGGCGATGGCGCGCCGGACGCCGCTCGGCCGGCGTATGGGCGTAGATCGTCGACGCGATCAATGCGTGCGTGAACGTGTATGACCATGCGTGCGCGTCGGACTCGCGCACGAGATGCCGGTCGATCAAGTCGTCGAGCGCTGCGCTCATCGCCGACTCGTCCGTCCCCGCGGCCGCGGCGGCGAGTTCGAGCGTGAAGTCGCGCCCGACCGTCGCGGCTGCGTCGGCAACCGCACGTACCTCGGACGGCAGCCGCTCGACACGCGCCATGATCGCGTCGACGACGCCGTGCACCGCTCCGTTCGGGAGCACGCCCGTCTCGGCGAACCCGCGCAGCAGCTGCCACGCGAAGAGCGGGTTCCCTTCGCTCACGCGCGCGACCGTCGGCGCGAGCGCGTCCGGCGCGTTCGAAGACGCCGTTTGCGCGACGAGCTCTGCGATCTCGTCGCCGCCGAGCGGCGCCAATGCGACGCGCGTCGCGCGCCGTTCCGCCTGCAGCGTACGCGCGAGCCCGCGCAGCGGGTGCGCCGGCCCCGCCTCCTCACTGCGATAGGTGACGACGATCAGCAGCGCGCTGCCGGACGCGCGCCGCGCGAGCGCTTCGACCGCGTCGACCGTGTCGCGGTGTGCCCAGTGCAGGTCTTCCAGCACGAGGACGAGCGGGCGCACGCGCGCGAGCGCGTCGAAGAAGCGCGCCAGCGCTTCGTGCAGGCGCGTGCGCGCGCGGTCGTCGTCGAGCGCGGGCGGTTCGCCGAGCAGCGGGCGCACCGCGCGAATCTCCGGCAGGATGCTGAGCAGCGCACTCGCCCAGAGGTCGTCGAGACCGTCGCGCGGGAGCGCCGGCAGCCCCTGCTGCGCGGCCGCGACCAGGGCCTGATACGGTCCCGCTTCGGGATCGGTCGTCGCACCGATCAGGACACGCCCGCCTTGGCGGTCGGCGAGCGCGGCCAGCTCGGCGCACAGCCGCGACTTCCCGATCCCGGCCTCGCCCGCGAGGATCACCGTTCCGCCGAAGCGGCGCGCCGCGCGCGTCCAGGCGCGTTGCAGCGCATCGAGCTCGCTGCGCCGGCCGACGAACGGCGATTTCTCGCGCTCCGCCGCCGGCGCGTGCTCGTCCGGCAGCGGCGCATCGTCGTGCAGCGCGAGCCCGGCCACGACGGCATCGTGCAGCGCGACCGTTTCCGCCATCGGCTCGACGTGCAGATCGAAGCGCAGTCGCGCGGCAAAACGTTCGTACGTCGCGAGCGCGCCGGAACGGTCGCCGCCCTCGTAGCGCGCGGCGACCAATTCGCGCATCGCGTCCTCGCGCAGGTCGTCGTGCGCGAGCAGCCGTTCCGCGAACGCCGCAGCGCCGGCGAAATCGCGCTCGCGCCGGCGCAGCGCGGCGAGTTCGAGCAGCGCGTCCAGATACGTCGTGCGCAACCGCTCGCGCTCGACGACCAGCCATTCGTCTTCGTAGCCGTCTAGCAAATCGCCGTCGTAGAGCGCGACGGCGTCGGCGCGCGTTTCCGCGCGCGCGACGCGGTCGATGAAGTCGGCGACGTCGACCGACGCCGGCGCGTCCCAGTTCCAGCCGACGCGATTCCCCGCGTCGAGTAGCCAAGACGCGTCAGCCGGTGGCGGGAGCCCGCGCTTCAGCAAGTGCAGGTGCCGGCGCAGGTTCGACCGCGCGTCGCTCTCCAACTCGTCGGGCCACAGTGCGGCCGCGACGGCCGCGCGCGGCACGAGCTCGCGGCGCAGCACGAGATACGCGAGGAGCGGCAGGCAGCGCGGCAGCGCGCTCAGACGCCACGGTGCGCCGTCGAACGCGAAGGACGGCGTTCCGAACAACCGGATCGTCAGCCGCGACACACCCGGCCAGGTTCGCGCGGCGGTCGCTGAGAACCCCGTCCGTTCGCGATGCGTCTCGGTGTCTTCGGCGGGTCGTTCGACCCCGTCCACAACGGCCATCTGTTCGTCGCCGAGGCCGTGCGCGAGGCGTGCGGCCTCGACCGCGTCCTGTTCGTCCCGACGCGTGAGGGCAAGCACTATCGCAACGGCGCGATGAGCGCGTCGCCCGAGCACCGCACGGCGATGCTGCGGCTCGCGCTCGCGGCAAACGTGCGCTTCGCGCTCGACGACAGTGACCTTTCGCCCGACGCGAGCGGCTACACCGCCGACCTCATCCCGCGGCTGCAGGCGCGTTATCCGGACGACGCGCTGACGTTCATCGTCGGCGGTGATTCCTTGGTGCGCTCGCGCTGGCAGCGGCTCGACGAGGTGATCGACCGGCTCGACGGGTTCGTCGTCGCGCCGCGCGGCGAGGTGACGGCCGACGACGTCGACGCCGCGCTCGACGGCCTGAGCCCGGCGCGGCGCGCGAAGGTGCGGACGATCGACCTGCCGCTGGTCGCCGAGTCGGCGACGATCATCCGCGAGCGACTGAAGGAGAGCACCAGCGTGCGCTATCTCGTCCCGGAACCGGTGTACCGGTACATCGGCGAGCACGGGTTGTATACGGCGTGACCCCGCAGACCGCGGGCGAGCTGGCGGCGACCTACGGGACGCCGCTGTTCGTCATCGACCTCGACGAGCTAGACCTAGAAATCCACCGCTTCACCGACGCCTGTCTGCGGCGCGGCATCGCGGTCGGCTACGCCGGCAAGGCCTTTCTCTGCGCCGCGTTCGCCGAGCACCTCGCCGCGACGCCGCTCCGGCTCGACGTCTGCTCGCTAGGCGAGCTGGTCACGGCCGAACGCGGCGGGTTCCCCGCGGAGCGAATGTACTTCCACGGCTGCGGGAAGACGGGCGATGAGCTGCGCGCGGTCGTCGACCGCCGCGTCGCGTTCGACGTCATCGACAACGTCGAAGAGCTCGAACAGCTCGCGGGCCTCGCCTCGCCCGACGCGCCGGTCGACGTGATGCTGCGGCTGAACACCGGGATCGAGGCGCACACCCACGCCTTCATCCGCACCGGCGGCGAGAACACGAAGTTCGGGATCGCGCTCGACCAGTACGCCGGCGTGCTGACGCGGATTGCGGCGCTGCCACAGCTTCGCTTGATCGGGCTGCACGCCCACATCGGCTCGCAGATCACCGAGGTCGGGCCGTTCCTGGCGAACCTCGACGAGCTGCTCGCCGCCGGCGACCGCGCGCGGGCGCGCGCGCTCCCAGTCGCCGAGCTGATCTGCGGCGGCGGGATCGGGGTCGAGGAAGAGATCGACGACCCGCGGCCGCTCGACCTCGACGCACTTTCGGCAGGGCT
The DNA here is from genome assembly GCA_019233415.1 of Vulcanimicrobiota bacterium. Lineage (GTDB taxonomy): Bacteria > Vulcanimicrobiota > Vulcanimicrobiia > Vulcanimicrobiales > Vulcanimicrobiaceae > Vulcanimicrobium. The sequence goes on along the minus strand of JAFAMK010000100.1, from coordinate 7,187 downwards.
CGCGGCGCGCGCCGACGGCTTCGGCTACCGGCTCGCACTCGAACCGGGCCGCGCGCTGGTCGCGCGCTCGGGGACCTCGCTCTACCGCGTCGTCGCCGTGAAAACCCAGGGCCGGCGCCGTTTCGTGATCGTCGACGGCGGGCTGACCGACAACCCGCGCCCGATCATCTACGGCGCACGCCACCTCCCCGAGGTGATGACCGCGCGCGATCTCGGGCCTGACGAGCCGGCGACGCTGGTCGGGCGGACCTGCGAGAACGACGAGATGGGCGACTACGCATTGCCGCGCGACCTCGCCGCGGGCGACCTGCTGGCGATGCACACGACCGGCGCCTACACCTACAGCATGGCGAGCAACTACAACAAATTCGGTCGCCCGACGGTGGTCTTCGTCCGCGGCGACCACCACCGGCGGGTCGTGCGCGGCGAGTCGGCCGACGACGTCACCCGGCTCGACGTGATCTAAAAACCCCGTCCCGCCGGGCCAAAACCACCGAAGTCGAGTGATAGCACACATTCTTTTTCGGGAATTGTTGTATTCGTGCGCAAGCGCACGTACACTGATTCCATCGCACACGGAACGCCTCTCGTTGACGTCGCGCTAGCCAGCGCGTCTCCCCGGCGGCGCGAGTTACTCGCCTCGCTGGGTTTGCGTGTGACCGTCGTCCCGAGCGCCTACGACGAACTGCCGCTCCCCGGGGTCGCACCCGCCGACGTAGCGTTGCTCCATGCCCGCGGAAAAGCCGCCGCGGCGGCGCCCGCTGACACGCTGATCGTCGCGGCCGACACCGTCGTCGACCTCGACGGCGAGGCCCTCGGCAAGCCGGCCGACCGGGCGGAGGCCCGTGACATGCTGCGCCGCCTCGCAGGTCGCTGGCACGTCGTCCATACGGCCTTCGCGCTGCGCGACGACCGGACGGCGGGATCGCTCTCCGAGCTGGTATCGACCCGCGTCCGCTTCGCCGATCTCGACGAGGAGACGATCGCAGCGTATGCGGCGAGCGGCGACGGGCTCGACAAGGCCGGTGCGTACGGAATCCAGGGATTCGCGGCGACCCTGGTCGAGCGGATCGACGGCGACTATTTCACCGTCGTCGGCTTCCCGTTGGCCCGCTTCGCCGCGGTTTTGCCGTCGATCGGCTACACGCTGCTGCCACAACACGCCGAGGTTACTGCACGATGAGCTTAGCCGGGACGCTCAGAGCGACGTTCAGTCCCGACATCGGGATCGATCTCGGGACCGCCAATACGGTCGTCTATTCGCACGACGAAGGCGTGCTCGTCAGCGAGCCGTCGGTCGTCGCCTACCGCACCAGCGACGACGCGCTGATCGCGATCGGCCAGGCCGCGAAAGAGCTGGACGGGCGCGCGCCCGGCCGGGTCAGCGTCGTGCGCCCGCTGCGCGGCGGGACGATCTCCGACTTCCGCGGTGCCCACGCGCTGGTGAAGACCGTCGTCGACCGCGCGCTCGCGCGCGGCCCGCGGGTCGCGCCGCGGGTGATCGCCTGCGTCCCCGGCTGCGCGACCGACATCGAGTGCAAGGCGGTCGAGGAAGCGATTCGCGCTGCGGGCCCGCGGACGACGACCTTCGTCCCGCAGGCCGTCGCGGCGGCGGTCGGTGCCGGGCTCGACATTACCGGGACGCGGCCGGCGATGGTGATCGACATCGGCGGTGGAACGACCGAGATCGCGGTGCTCACGCTGACCGGGGTCGTCGCGATGCACTCGCTCAAGGTCGGCGGCGACACGTTCGACGCCGCGATCATCTCGCGGCTGCGCCAGGAGTACTTCGCGATCGGGCCGCTGACCGCGGAGCGGCTGAAGATTGAGCGCGGCTTCGCCGGTCGCCCGCCGGGCCGCGAGCCGTACACCGTCGCCGGGACCGACATGCAGCGCTTGCGGCCGGGGAAGCGCGCGGTCGACGAAGCGCTGCTCGCCGAGGCGATGCGCGACGGCATCGACCGCATCGCGCGCGCAGCCTGGTCGATCCTCGAGGCGACCCCGCCCGACTTGGCGGGCGAACTGGTCGACGCCGGGATCGTGCTGACCGGCGGCGGCGCGCTGATCCCCGGACTCGCAGGCGAGATCAGCGTCCGCACGAACGTGCCGACCAGGGTCGCCGACGATCCGCTGGGATGTGTGGCGCGCGGTGCTGGTGAGATCCTCGCGTCGCCCGGTCTGCTCGAACGGCTCCGGCCGCACGCGGATCGGTTGACGAGGTGGTACCAATCGTTACGAATCGGGATGAGAGAAAGCTATTCGTGATCGTCGGAGCGGTCATCGTGGCCGCTCTCGTCGCGCTTCTCCAACTCGACTTTGCCCGCTCCGGACGGACGTCGCCGCTCACGCTGACCGTCACGGCGGTGAGCGCATACCTTCAAGTCGCCGCATCGGCGGTCGTCAACGGCGTGCGCGGCGGCATCACGAACGTCGCGCGCACGCCGGGGCTCGCGAGCGACAACGCGCGGCTGCGCGCGGAGAACGACGCATTACGCGCGCGCAACGACGAATTGCAGGAGCGTCTTGCGGAGGCGCCCGCCGCGCACGAGCTGGCGAACGCGCAGCTCGCGCACCCCAACGGAATCGCCGCGACGGTGATCGGGTACGATCCCGAGGCGACGACGCACGTCCTGACGATCGGTGCCGGTGCGCGTGACGGAGTCAGCCGCGACGACGGCGTCGTGACCGGCGACGGCGTCGTCGGCCGCATCGTCGACGTCGGCCCGTTCTCGTCGACCGTCCTGCTCGTCACCGACCCGACCTCGAAGCTCCCCGCCGTCGTGCAGCACGGCCGCTGGTGGGCGATCGCGGTCGGCACGTCGACGCGGCTCAAGCTGCAGTACATCTCGCAGGACGCAAAGCTGAAAGTCGGCGACCGCGTCGTCACCGGCGAAGGCCGTTCGTTCCACGCCGGCGTCCTCATCGGCCGCATCATCCAGGTCGAGCCTGAGCCGGCGGGCGCGCTCGACCAAACCGCGATCGTTCAACCCGCCGTCGATCTCTCGGCACTCTCGCGTGTCCTCGTTCTCCCGCAGAAGCTACCGCAGCGTTGAGATCGCGGTCGGCCCGGCCTACTGGCCGGCGCTGGGCTGGACCGCACTTCTCGCGCTCGCGCAAACCGTCGTCATCCCGCTGCTCGCCTTCCGCGGCGCGGTCCCCTCGCTCATCACGATCGCGGTCGTGCTGTACGCCTCGCGCGCCGGCGCGCGCCGCGGCGCGCTGCTCGGCCTACCGGCCGGCATCCTCGAAGACGTCTTCGCCGGGACCGGCGGCGGCTGGACGGTCGCGACGACGCTCGTTGGGCTCGGCGTCGGCGCGCTCTCGCGCCGCATGTTCGCCGACGGTGCGTTCGCGCCGGCAGTGTTGTGTGGGCTCGCGGTTCTCGTGCGCGACGCAATCTTCTGGAGCGTGATGCGCGCCGAAGGCTTCCCGCACGGCTACGCGCTCGCGCACCTGCACCTCGCGCTGTGGCGCGCGCTACTGACGGCGGTCGTGGCCTTCGTCTTCCTCGTCGTGCGCGGGCGGCTGGTTGCCGATAAGACGACCGTGGAGCGGTACGCCTGATGGCGGCAGCCGAACGGATTCCCGGCGATCGTTCGCTGCCGCGCGTGCTCGGCTTCGCCGCGGTCCTCGCGATCGCGCTGATCGCGATCATCGTGCGGCTCGCCGACGTTCAGCTCGTCCAAGGCGAGACGTTCGCGGCGCAGGCGCGGGCGAATCAAATTCAGGTCATCCCCGTCGCGGCGCCGCGCGGGCTGATCCTCGACCGGCACGGAACGGTGCTCGTTCGCTCGCGGCCCTCGTTCGTCTGCGCGCTGATTCCGTCGGAGATCCACGACATCGACAAGACGCTCGACACGCTCGCGAGCGTCCTCGGCGTCCCCGTAGACAAGCTGCGGCGTCGCCTGCTGCACCATCACGACAAGAACTACGACGACTTCGCGCAGGTCCAGACGTACGAGCCTTACGGCCCCGTGATCCTCGCGACCGACCTCACCCCGGTGCAGACCGCGCGGCTTGCCGAATCGCAAAGCGATCTTCCCGGCGTCGACATGGAAGAGCAGCCCGTGCGCAACTACCCGTACGGAAAGACGGGCGCGCATCTCTTCGGCTACGTCGGCGTGATCGACGAGGACGAGTACGCAAAGCGCAAGCGGCTCGGCTATTCACCGAACGACGTCACGGGCAAGGACGGACTCGAGAACGCGTACGACCGCTACCTGCACGGGATCGCCGGCGGCGAGCAGGTCGAGGTGAACGCGTCGGGCGCGCTCGTTCGCCGGCTGAAGCCGCTCGATCCGGTTCCGGGCGACACGCTCGTCACGACGATCGACTGGCGGCTGCAGCGCATCGTCGAAAAGAACCTCAAAGAGCAGCTCGCCAAATGGGGCAAGCTCCAGGGCCGGCGGCTCGCCGGCGCGGTCGTCGTCATCGATCCGTGGACCGGCGGCGTTCTCGCGCTCGCCTCGATGCCGGAGTTCGATCCGAACGCGTTCGCGACGCCGATCGACGAGAAGAAGTACAGCGCGCTCCTCAACGACAAGCTGAACCCGCTCTACGACCGTGGGATCGGCGCGGCGTCGCCGACCGGTTCGACCTTCAAGATGGTCACCGGCTCGGGCGCGATCTCCAGCGGCGTCATTCGGCCGAATCAGGTCCTGTACGATTCGGGCGCATGGTACTGCCACGGGGTCCTCTTCCGCGACATCGCGGCAGGCGGGATCGGCACGACCGACTTCGTCCACGCGCTCGCCGCCTCGTCGGACGGCTACTTCTACCAGCTCGGCTTCCGGCTCGGCCACGAGCGCCTCCGCTACTACGCGACGCAGTACGGGCTCGGCACGCCGCTCGGCGTCGACCTACCCGGCGAGTACGGCGGAAACTGGCCGACCGAGGCGTGGGTGCAGAAGACCTTCGGCAAAGGCTATCACCTCGAGCCGAGCGACATGTGCCAGCTCGCGATCGGACAGGGTTCGATGCAAGCGACGCCGCTGCAGATGGCAAACGTCGCGGCCACCGTCGTCAACGGCGGAACCTTGTATCGGCCGCACATCGTCAGCGAGATTCGCTCGCCGCGCGGGCGCGTGCTGAAGACGTTCGACCGTGAGGTGATTCGGCGCGTCGACGTGACGCAGGAGTCGTTGCGCGAAGTCCGTGCGGGGATGGCGCAGGTCACGCAGCCGTGGGGTACCGCCTACGGGCTCGCGATCGACGGGTTGCCGTTCGCGGGGAAGACCGGGACGGCGGAGACCGAGGGCGGCGCGGGGCCGAACACGACGTGGTTCGTGGCGTGGGCGCCGAGCGATCATCCGCGGTTTACGATGGCGGTGTACATGGAGAAATCGGCTGGGTACGGTGCGAGCGTTGCGGCGCCGATTGCTCAGCATGTCATTGCTGAATATTTTGGGAAGAAGATAGCGCCGCTCTGATTGCGGTTGGGGGATTGGGGTTGGTGGGTGGGCGGACGCGGTGGTGTCGGGCACGCTCACTCCGCGCATCGTGCGCTCCGTTCGCTACCGCTCCGGTCGCTCTCGCCCTCCGGGCTTCGCTCCCTCCGCGAGTACCCGACACCACCGCGTCCGCCCACCCACCCGGCACGATGCCCGTGGCCCATGCACCGAGGCTCAACTTTCGACCGGGCTTAGAATGACAAAGGCCCCTCCCCCGTCATCCTGAGCTTGTCGAAGGGCCACGTGTTGCTACGTCAGGATCGGGAGGATGCGTTTTATCTCGTTGGCTCTGGCGTCGTCGCGGGACGAAAGAGCATTGGAGATGAGCGTGTCGTGGTTAGCTCGGTGAAGCCCATAAGCGGCAGCTAACGCGACGGTACCGTCAGTATCGCGAAGCGCGCGTTCAAGTAATGGAAGCTGACCACGGCGAGAAGCAGCGTCGATTGCCGCATACCGCTCGGGAACAACGTACGATGCATAAGCGCGTTCGAGCGTGGCATCGACGTCGGGCGTCTGGCACTGGCCGAGCGCCTCGATCGCGGCGACGCGCAGGTCGCCTTCTTCTTCGTCGAACGCCTTCGTGAGAATCGCCGCGCACCACGCATCGCCGACGACACCAAGCCCGTCGATGACACGGCGCCGCTCCGCTTCGTCGAGGACGGCGTCGGGTTCGAGAAGCGTCGGCCACGTGATTGCGCGCGCGACTGCGACGACCGGCCCAGTAAGTTCGGGTTCTGCTGTGGCTTCGTGCGCGGGCGTCGTGCGCTTCTCGGTGTCGGGAAAGAAGCGCCAGATCGTCAGCAAGGCAATCCCGATGATTCCGAAGAGGATACCGGGGATGAAGAACGGGCTGTGCGGGCCGTCGATGGCGAGCGCTCCCGCTACACTCGGGCGGTCGTCGCTTCGAGCGCTTCGCGCAGCGCCGCGCGCACGTTGCGCAGTGCTGTGTCGAGCGTGGCGTTCTGCGCGCCGGAAAGAACACGGTAGAACTCGTCGTTCGGCAGCGCGGCGACGTTGGTAAACGTCGCGATCAGCGCGCTGCGATACGTCGCGAGCGCTCCGTTGTCGTGCGACGTAACGAACGCCGACGGGAGCAACTCCGCGAGAACGAGCCACGGGCGCGCGCCGCCGAGCGGGTCAGATTCGAGAGCGCTCAGCTGCGCCGTAAGGCGCACAACCTCGATCGGCCCTTCGATCGCGACGGGTGCATCGGTGGCAGCAGGTTCATCTGCCGGCTTCGCATCGGCGAGCGCGCGCACGAGTTCGATCAGCGCGGAACGGCTGGCGCGGTCTTCGAGGTCCTTCGCGGTCAGCGCATAGCGCGGCATCCGCAGCTTGATGAACAGCCGATCCACCACGCCGCGCAGCGACTCGCGCTCGGCAGCGAGCTTACCGGAAACCTCGCCATTGAGTCCGACGAACGCGGTCGGCAGCAACGTCCGGATCGCAAACAGATGCGTGACCAACCCGCCGTAGTCGGACTGCTCCAAGAATCCAAGTGCACGTTCGAGCGCATCGCGTGCGAATACGAGGCGCGCACGTTGCGCGGGCCGCGCAGGCTCCGGTGCGGACACGACTTCCGGAGGTACTTCTGCAGCCGACCCGCCAATCGGTGCGTTCTCTGCGGTAGCAGCGGCCGGTGCAGCTTCCGCACCCGGGGCAGCCGGAACGACCGGCGTGCCCGATGCGACGGTCGCGCCTTCGGTGGCGGCGTGCGCGACGTCGTCGACGCGTTCG
>JAFAMK010000332.1 GCA_019233415.1 Vulcanimicrobiota bacterium | reverse complement strand
CCGGCGCAGACGGCCGCGACGAACACGCAAGGGATCGCGTACGTCGGCGCGTCCGCGAGCGGCGCGCTGAATCAGGTCGCGATCGGCAACGCGTCGGCAACACCGAGGCTCGCGATGTTCAGCGAGAAGGGCGCGCCGCAAGGTACGCCGGCGCTCGCAGCGGCGCCGCTCGCGCTCGCCTACGGCGCGCCGGTCGCGGCCGGTCAGGTGCCGCAGACGCAGGCGCAGCTGTACGTGACGAGCGCAAGCGGAATCGCGGCGCTCGACGCGTTCGGTGGCCCGATCGCGACGACCGCCGACTCCGGCGGCCCGTTCGGGATCGCGGTCGATCCGAACACGCGCGAGCCGCTCGTCGCCGAGCGCGGCGCGAACGCCCTCACCGCCTATCTCGACGATCTCAGCGCGGTCGACGCGACCCACGCGTTCGCCACGCCCGCTTCGCTCGGCCTCACCCAGCCGCAAGGAGTCTGTCATGTCTTCTAAGCTCGGCGCCGCGCTAGCGTGCGCGCTCGCGCTTTCCGCGCTCGCGAGCACCGCCGACGCGCGCCCGTACCGGCGCCCGGCCGCGATCACCCCGGACCCGGTCTCGCACCGCGTCGCGTTCATGGGCTACCTGCACGATGCGCGCGTCGCGACCGTCTACACCGACGGCCGCGTCGTGATCGCACCGCCGCACACCGCGCCGCCGGCGACGCCGGCCGAACGCCGCGCCGCGCTGCTGCGCGCGATGCACGGCGGCACGCGAACGATGCAGACTCGGCTCCCGCTGACACGCTACGGCCCGCTCGACGGCGATGTCGCCGCCGACGTGCGGCGCCGCATCCTGTTCGACCTCGAGCACCCGCCGCAGCGCTACGCGCCAGCCCGGGTCCTGGTCGTCTTCAAGCCGAACGTGACGATGGGCCAGGACGCCGACGCGCTCTCCCCGTCGTCCGCGTTCGCGCTGCGCCGCAACCTGCTCGCGCACAACGCCGCGCTGACGCCGCACGCGTTCACCAACGACCAGCGCACGAACCTCACCCTCATGCAGCTCGGCGTCGACCGCGCGGAACGGCTGTTCGCGCAGGCCGACCGCGGCACGCTCGGCGCGCTACGTGCACGCGCCGAAGCGCGCACGCGCCGTTCGCTGGTCGCGTTCGACAACGCCTACGCGCTGCACGTCGGCGCCTCGTCGGTCGAACAAGCGGTCCGCACGCTGCGCGCGGACCCGAACGTCGCCTACGCCGCACCGGACTACGCCGTCTCGTCGATGCTCGCCGAACGCCGCGCGGTCCCCGCCGAAGCGGTCAAGGAGGTCGCCGGCTTCCACCGCGCGACGCACACGTTCGGCCGCGCGACCCGCGGCGTCGGCGCCGCGCTGCCGTCACTGCCGACGAACAGCGCGATCGGCGTCAGCCTGCAAGCGATGTTGAACGCGCCGGGCGTCGACGCGGTCGCCGCGTTCGACGAGATCGCACAGCGCTTCGGCCAACTGCCGGGCACCGGCGAGATCATCACCAACATCGGCCTCGGCGACGTCACGGACTCGTCCGAGGCGACGAACACGAACGACCCCTGCGCCGCTTCCGCCGCAGCGGAGCCGACGACCCACCTGATCGGTGGCCAGCACTACCTCGACGTCCCGTCGATGCCGCTGATCCCGGTTTGGGTCTCCGACGCCAACGGAACGCTCTCGCCGAACGCCGCGGTGTGCGGCGTCGATCCGTCGCTCGGTGAGGTCGGGCTCGACTTCTCCGTGATGGCGCCGCTCCCGGACAACCTCCAGCGCGGCGGCGAAACCGCGCCGGTCGGCATCGACCTGCTCGGCATCGCCCCCGGCGCGTCGTTCCGGTGGGTCGCGCCGGGCACGGCGAACGGCGTCTCCGGGACAAGCGAAATACTCGGTGCGATGCTCGGCGCGGCACGCCAGGTCCCGGCGCCGAACGTCATCACCGCGAGCCTGGGCTTCGGCGCCGACTCCTTCGGCTTTCCGAGCCGCTACCTCGAAGACGACCCGCTCGCGCAGAGCGTCGTCGCCTCGATCGTTGCCTCGAACATCGTCGTCTGCATCGCCGCGAACGACGGCACGCGAACGCTGACGACGGCGGCGATCGGCCCATCCGGCGGCAGCGCCGCGACGAATGTGGGAACAACCGGAACGACGACCCTCGACGACATCGACTTCACCACCGCGCCGTCCGTCGTTCCCGACAGCGGCGCGATCGACGTCGGCGCAACGACGCTCGATGACGTCCTCGCCGCAAACCCCGCCGACCCGGCCTCGGGGCCCCTCGGCAACACGCAGGCGTTCGCCGAAACGCGCTACGACGGCACGCTCGGTTTCTCGAGCGGCTTCGGAACCCGCGTGAACATCTCCGCACCCGGCGACAACATCAGCGCGCTGGCACTTACCGGCAGCAGCTACGACGCGGTCAGCTTGCAGAACGTCGGCGGCACCTCGGCCTCCGCACCGGAAGTCGCTGCCGCCGCGGCAGTCGCGCTGCAAGTCGCACGATTGACAGGCCATCCGTACGCGAGCGCGACGCAAGTACGCGA
>JAFAMK010000267.1 GCA_019233415.1 Vulcanimicrobiota bacterium | reverse complement strand
ATCTGGAGAAGGGAGCGGCAGAGATCATGCAGCGGATACGCACGCTCGAGGGGAGCACCCGGTGATCATCAAGCGGGCGAAGACCCAGGGCTTCTGCTTCGGCGTCGCCATCACGGTCAAGAAGGCGGAGGAGGCGGTCGAACGGCTGGGCGCCGACGTCACCACGCTCGGCCACGTCGTCCACAACCCGCAGATGGTCGCCGCGCTCGAAGCGAAGGGGCTCAAGAACGCCACGAGCGTCGACGAGGTGCAGACCGGGACGATGTTCGTGCGTGCGCACGGCCTGCCGGTCGAGGTGCTCGACCGCGCCGCGGAGCGCGGGCTGACGGTGATCGACGCGACCTGCCCGATGGTCACGAAAATTCACGTCCAGGCCGAGAAGCTGCGCGACGAAGGCTACAAGATCGTCGTCGTCGGCGACCCGCACCACCCCGAGGTGAAGGGGACGCTCTCGCACGTCCCGGGCGCGTGGTGCATCACGAGCGTCGAGGAGATCGACGCGCTTCCGCGCGCCAGCCGCGTCGGCGTCGTCGTGCAGTCGACCTGGAACGGTACCGGCTTCAGCGAGATCGTGCGCAAGCTGAGCGAGAAGTATTACGAAGTGCGGGCCGTCAACACGATCTGCACCGACACGAAGAACCGGCAGAGCGAAGTCGACGTGCTCGCGCGCGAGGTCGAGGTGATGGTCGTCGTCGGCGGCAAGACCTCGGCGAACACGAAGCACCTGGCCGAGCTGGCCGCGATGAACGGCGCGCGCGCCTACCACATCGAAGGCCCGGACGAGTTGCAGGCCGCGTGGTTCGCCGGCGTCGAGACCGCCGGGCTCATGTCGGGAGCGTCGACGCCGGGCTGGCTCGTCGATCGGGTCGCGGACCGGATGGATGAACTCGCCGGCACTCCTCGATAGCCTCGAAGCGGCCCTCGAGTCGGCGGTCGCGCGGTTCGATGACGGATCGGCGACCAGCGAGCAGATTCGCTACCACTTCGGCTTCGGCGACGAGTCCCGGCGCGGCAAGCGCCTGCGCTCCCGGCTCGTCCTCGAGGTCGCCGAGGAAGAGGGCGCACACGCGCCGGACGCGCTCGACGCGGCCTGCGCCGTCGAGATCGTCCACGAGTACTCGCTGATCCACGACGACATCGAGGACGGCGACCGGCTGCGCCGCGGCCGCGAGACGGTCTGGTCGCGCTACGGCCTGGCCCACGGAATCAACGCCGGGGACGCGCTGTGCTCGGTCGCGTACCTGACCCTTCTCGACGGGACCAGGGTTCCCGCCGAACGGAAGGTCGCGATGAACCGCGTGCTGCTCGCGGCGCATCTGGCGATGTGCGGCGGGCAGGGGCGGGACATTGCGTTCGAAACGGAAGCGCGGGTGACGATGGAGGACTACCGGGCGATGATCGGCGGAAAGACCGCGGCGCTTTTCGGCGCGGCCTGCGAGCTGGGGGCTCTCGCCGCCGGGGCGAGCGAGGCCCGTGCGGGCGCGTACGCGCGCCTGGGCTGCGCCTACGGCGTCGCGTTCCAGATCGAGGATGACGCGCTCGGCATCTGGGGCGACTCGGCGACCACCGGGAAGCCGTGCGGCGCCGACCTCACCAAGCGCAAGTGGACCTTCCCGGTCGTCTGGGCACTCGATGGACCGCCGTCGACCGCCCGCGCGACCGTCGCCGCCGCCTACGCCCCGGGGACCGCGCTGAGCGGGCCGGAGGTCGAGGCGACGATCAATGCGCTCGACGCGCTGGGCGCCCGCGACGCCGCGGTCGGCGCCGCCCGCGCCGAGTTGGACCAGGCCGACGCGGTCGCCGACGCCGACGGGATCGACCCCAGCGGACGGGTCCGCGCCTTCTTCCGGCGCGCCGCACGGCGGGTCGCATGAGCGCGTCGGCTCGCGCCCTCGCGCCCGCGCAGGCGGAGCGCGGCAGCCTCGCGCCCCTGTGGACGCTGCTCGGGATCGGCCTCGTGCTGCGGCTGCTCTTCCTCGGCAGCACGGGCTTCCACAACGACGTCGGCGCGTTCGAGTCGTGGACGCTGACGCTGCGCGACAACCCGCCGTGGCAGTTCTACGCGAAGGCCGGCTTCGCGGACTACCCGCCCGGCTATTTCGTCGTGCTGTGGTTCCTGGCGAAGTTCTACGCGATTCTTCCCGGCGTCGGGAGCGAAGCCGCGCACGGCTGGCCGATCCTGCGCGCGCTGATCAAGCTTCCCGCGATCGCGATGGA
>JAFAMK010000256.1 GCA_019233415.1 Vulcanimicrobiota bacterium | reverse complement strand
ACCGGGCTTCTCCGGCGCCGATCTGGAGAATCTGCTCAACGAAGCGGCGCTGCTCGCCGCGCGCCGGAACAAGTCGGTGATCGAGATGGTCGACTGTGACGAAGCGATCGACCGCGTTCTGGTCGGCCCGGAGCGCAAGTCGGTCGTAATGTCGCAGCGGGAGAAGGAAGTCACCGCGTTCCACGAGTCCGGCCACGCGATCGTCGGCGCGATGACGCCGAACAGCGATCCGGTTCACAAGGTGACGATCATCCCGCGCGGGATGGCGCTCGGCCTCACCTGGTCGCTTCCCGACGACGACCGTCACTCGCGCACGAAGAACGAGCTGCTCGCAACGATCAAGATGTCGGTCGCCGGGCGCATCGCCGAAGAGATCAAGTTCGGCGACGTCACGACCGGCGCGTCGAACGACTTCGAGAGGGCGACCGAACTCGCGCGCCGGATGGTAACGCAGTACGGGATGTCCGACCAGCTCGGGCCGATCCAGTACGGGCGCGGAAACCATCAGGTCTTCCTCGGCCGCGACTTCGGCGAGGACCGCAACTACTCGGAAGAGATCGCCGGGAAGATCGACGCCGAAGTGCGGCGGATCATCGACGACTGCTACTCCGACGCGCGCCGAATCCTCGAGGTCAACTGGGACAAGGTCGAGCGGATGGCCAGCTCGCTGCTCGAGCACGAGACGGTCGAGGCCGAGGAAGTGCTCGCAATCCTGGCCGACAAGCCGTGGCCGCCGAACACGCCGGTCGAGGCACCGCCGCCCGAGGCGCCGCCGATCGCCGCGACGACGAACGAGCACGAGGTGCGGCCGGAGCGGCCGAAGCGCCTCCCGCCGACGATCTCGCCGGAGCCCGCGTGAGCGTGTTCCGCACGGGTCTGAGGGCCGCGGTCTCCGCGGCCCTTCTCGTCTCCGGAGCAACCGCCAGCGCGGTCGCTCAAAGCGCGCCGACCGGCATGCCCGGTGACGGCCGGCTGCCGAGCGGGGTCGTCTACGAAGTCCGGCCCGATCCGGCCCAGGCGGCGGCCGCGGTCGCGCTGTGGTACCGCGCGCCGGCCGGCGGCTTCGACGCGACCCCCGTCCCCGGGTTCTCGCGGCTTGCCGCGGCGACCGTCGCCGCCTCGACCCCGATCACCGGGACCCCGCTCGGGCAGCTGGTCGACCGGTTCGGCGGGCGGCTGACCGTCGTCGCCTATCCCGACAGCCTCGCGATCACGGCGCTCGTCCCGCCCGACCGCGTCGCACAGACCGTCCGCGCCATGACCGCCGACTACTTCGCCCCGGTCGTCACCCCGCAGGGGCTGCAGATCGCGCAGCGCGACTCCGGCGACGACTCCCTCTACCGGTCGGTCGGACCCGAGGCGATCGAAGACGCCCTCGGCGCCGCGCTGTTCGCCGCCGGCCCCCTCCACGACGGGACGATCGGGAGCACCGAGAACCTGGCCGGCGCGAAGGTCGACCGCATTCGCGCCTTCGCCGAGCGCGCGTTCCGCCCGACGAACGCCGTCCTCATCCTGACAGGGAACGTCGATCCGGCGGTGCTCTCCGACGTCGCGAGCCGGGTCGGTCCGGCCCCCGACCCGTCGCCCGAGCCGGCCGCCGCGCAGACCGCGCGCGCGGCCAACGACCCGCTTCACCGCGAGGGGAACATCGCCGGGACGGGACTCGGCTGGGTCGGGCCGCCGATTACCGACGAAGCCTCCGCGACCGCGCTCGACTTCGTCGCCGACGCGCTGTTCACGCCGAAGACCGGGATCGTCGCGAAGGCGCTCGGGAACAACAAGGCGACCGTGACCGGGAAGTTCGTGACCTACCGCGACCCCGGCGTCTTCCTCGTGACGATCAGCGGCGACGGTGCCGAGGCGGCACGGCCGATCGTCGAGCGCGCGATCGCCGGCGCGACGACGCCGATGGCGCCGGATGCCTTCGAGGCGGCGCGCGCGGCGTTCGTCTACCGCCTGCTGGGCGACATGGCGACGCCCGCCGAGCTGGCCGACACCTACGGCTGGTACACGATCGAGGGCGACGCGGCGTACGCGCCCTCCGAGGGCGGCACGCAAGGGCGCTACTTCGGGCTTGCCGCGAAGCTGACGCCGGCCGCGGTCGCCCAGATCGCGGCGAAGTACCTCGGGGCCGCACCCGCGGTCGTCACCGTGACCAAGTCCACGCCGCGCCCCACGGGGAGCCACGCATGAACGGCCGTCTCACCGCAGTGCTGCTCGGTAGCGTCGCATCGTTGGCGCTGGCCGCGCCCGCCCCGGCCGCCGCGCCACGCACGGCGGCCGTCGATCTGGGCGGGGCGCGCGGCTACGTCCGCGCCGACCAGGGCGCGTCGCTGGCGGGGGTCGAGCTGTTCGTCGACGCCGGGCTCGACCGCCAGAGCGCCGCGCAGAGCGGGCTCGCAGCGCTCGTCGCCGAGGCCGTGCTGCAGACGCCGGTCCAGCCGGCAGCCGGCGGCGGTCCCGCGATGCCGCTCGTCGACGCGGTCGACGCGCGTGGCGGCTCGATCAGCTACACGCTCGGCGCGCAGCAGGTTCGCTTCTACCTCGAAGGGACGCCCGAGGCGCTCGCCACCGCGGCGCCGCTCGTCGCCCACGCGCTCTCCGCGCCGTCGTTCGATCCGGCGACGCTGGCCGCAGCGCGCATGTCGCTCGCCGCGCGGATCGGCGACGACGAGTCCGACGGACGGCTCGTCGGCCTGGAGATGCTGCGCTCGTCGTTCTATCGCGACGGCGCAGGGCTTCCGACGCTCGGGAACGCCTCGTCGCTGGCCGGTTTCGCGCCGGCTGACGCGCAGGCGTTCTACGCGCGCTGGTATCTGCGCGGCAGCGCGTTCGTCGCCGCCGTCGGACGGACCGGCGATGCCACCGACGCTGCGAGCCGTGCGCTGATCGGCGCGCTCCCGGCGGGAACGGCGCCGTCGGCCGCGCTCGCGATTCGCCCCATCGGCGCGCACCCGAAACGGATCGTCACACACCGCGACGTCTACGCGCCGTTCGTCGTCCTCGGCTTCGCGGCGCCGGCGCTCGGCGACCGCGACTTCCCGGCCGCGCTCGTCATGCGCACGATCTTGAGCAGCGTCTTCGACCGCGTCGGCGCGACGACGATTCCGCCGGTCTTCCGCACCGCGGGGACGATCTACGGCTACGACGCGGCACCGGCGCAGTTCGCGCTGTGGATCAACGGCTCGCGGATCGAACCCGGCGTCGGGCTCGCAGCGGTCGACGCGGTCGTCAAGGCGGCGTCGGCGAAACCCCTCGCCGCGTCCGTCCTGGCGCGCTACAAAGAGACCGCGCGCGGCGAGTGGGCGCTCGAAACGGTCTCGCTCGACGAGCGCGCGTTCGCGATCGGCAACGCGGTGTCGCACGGGCTCGACGCCGACGCGGTCGACGGGGTCGGCGACGCGATCGGCCGCGTGACCGGCAACGACCTGCAGCGCGTCGCGAAGCGCTACTTCCAGCGGTTCGACGTCGCCTTGGTGATGCCGCGAAACTGACGGCGACCGCGCTCGTCCACGATTACTTGAACCAGCGCGGCGGCGCCGAGCGCGTCTTCGCGCACGTCGCCGGTGCGTGGCCACAGGCGCCGGTCTACACCGCGCTCTACGACGAGCGCGCCGTCGGCGATCTCGTGCCGGCGGCGCGCGTGCGAACCTCGTTCCTGCAGCGCTTTCCGCTGCACGACCGCCTGTTTCGCGCGTACGCGCCGCTCTATCCGCGCGCGTTCGAGGCCTTCGACCTGAGCGCGTACGACGTCGTCGTCTCGTCGACGACCGCGTGGGCGAAGGGCGTGCTCGTGCGGCCCGGCGCGGTGCACGTCTGCTACATCAATACGGTCTCGCGCTTCGTGTTCGACGCGGCGCGTTATGTCGGCGGCTTCGGCATCGGCAGACTCGCGCAGCCGCTGATTCGCCGGCTCGCGGCGTGGGACGTGCGCGCGGCGCAGCGGCCGACCCGGTTCGTCGCGAACTCGCGCAACGTTGCGGAGCGCGTGCAGCGCTGGTACGGGCGCGACGCCGATGTGCTGCCGTGCCCGGTCGACGTCGATCGCTTCACGCCGGGCGCGGGTGAGGGCGACTACTACGTCGTCGTCTCGCGGCTGCTTCCGTACAAGCGGATCGACCTCGCGATCGCGGGCTGTGCGCAGGCCGGCGTTCCGCTCCACGTCGTCGGCGTCGGGCCGGATCGGCGTCGGCTCGAAGCGCTCGCGCGCGGGACGCGCACGACGTTCCACGGCGCGGTCGACGACGCGACGCGCAACGCGCTCGTCGGCGGCGCGCGGGCGGCGATCTTGCCGGGTGAAGAAGACTTCGGGCTCGTCCCGCTCGAGGCCGCCGCCGCCGGCCGGCCGACGATCGCCTACGCCGCGGGCGGTGCGCTCGAAACGATCGTCGCGGGGGAGACGGGCGCGTTCTTCGACCGGGCCGAGCCGGCGTCGCTCGCCGCCGCGATCCGCACCTTCGACCCGGCGCGCTACGCGCCGGCGCAGCTGCGCGCGCACGCCGAGCAGTTTCGTCCGGAGCGGTTCGTCGCGGCGCTGCGCGCGATCGTCGACGACACGGTGGCACGGCGAGCCGCCGGATGAAGCCGACCCGCGCCGTCGTCATCGCGGCCGCCGCATTCGCACTCGTCTACATTCTCCTCGATCTCAATAAGCTGTACGCGCTGCGCTACGGCGCCGACACGGGGACGTTCGTGCAGTTCTTGGTCGGCGAAGCGCACGGCCGAGGCTCGTGGAACGGTGCCGAGTACCGCCCGCATCTGCAGGTGCACGACTCGTGGGTGCTGCTCGCGCTCGTGCCGCTGATGGGCGCGTTGCCGTACGCGCAGACGCTGCTGGTCGTGCAGGTGCTGGCGATCGCCGGCGCAGCGCTCGCGGTCTGCGCGTTCGCG
The DNA here is from genome assembly GCA_019233415.1 of Vulcanimicrobiota bacterium. Taxonomy (GTDB): domain Bacteria; phylum Vulcanimicrobiota; class Vulcanimicrobiia; order Vulcanimicrobiales; family Vulcanimicrobiaceae; genus Vulcanimicrobium. Next base: position 1,136 of record JAFAMK010000256.1, on the reverse strand, counting down.
CGTGCGTGCGGCGCCGATGCGCGCGGCGCGAGCGTGGTCGGGATCGCATACCTGCTCTCGCCGTCGGCACAGGGCCTTGCCTACGGAAACTTCTTGGAGAACGTCTTCGTCCCGCTGCTCGCGGCGCTCGGTGCGCTGGCGGTGCGCCGGCGCGCGCTCGTTCCCGCGCTCGTCGTCGCGCAGGTGCTGCTCGGGCTGAAAGAAGATCAGGCGCTGTTCCTGGCCTGGTTCGGCGCGGCGTGCGCGCTGTGGTGGGACCGGCGCATCGGTCTCGGCATCGTCGCGCTCGCGGTCGTCAACGGCGTCGCGTTCGTCGTCGTGGAGCACCTGAGCGGCGCGCGCCCGTCACTGCCCGGCTACTCGCTGCACGTCGACGACCCGCTGCAGAAGCTCGCGTTCTTCGCCGCGCTGCTCGCGCCGTTCGCATTCGCGCCGCTGCTGCTGCGCTGGCGGCTCCTGCTCGCTGCGCCGCTCGTCGCCGAGCTTATCTTCAACCGCCCGTGGGCCTACCCGATCGCGCGAATCGGGACGCACTGGACCGCGCCGCTCGTCGCCGCAACCGCGCTCGCGTCCGCGTACGTCGTCGCGAAGCAACCGCGGTTCGCGACGCCGATGCTGGCCTGCGCGGCGCTGTGCGCGCTGTTCCTCAACGACACGGTACTCAAGCTCGGGCGCTGGCCGTTCGTCGTCGACCGCGCCGCCTACGCGTCGGCCGCCGCGCTCCGCGACGCGCACGACACCGTCGTCATCCACCGCCCGAACGAGGGCGCATACGTCGTCGCCGCCGCGAACCCGCACGTGATCCTCGCGAAGTACGATCCGACCGAAACCGGCTACTGTCCCGCCTACAACAAGAACCCGCGCGCCTTCTTCGCCTCGCTCGGCCTCGGCACATGGCCGCCCGACACCGTCCTGTGCGGTGGGGTGCCCGTCAGCAGGCGCCCGTAGGGCGCGGGTTCTTGCGCTCGTTCAGAGCGCAAAACCCCTAGGTTTGGTGAAAAACGAGGACTGCTACGACGGTGAACGCGTTGAAGAGCCCGTGCGTGATCATCGACGCCGGGAGCGAGACGGTGCGGTAGTAGACCAGCGCGAGGACGATCCCGCTCGCGATGAGCGGGAAGATCGCGCCGGCGTTG
>JAFAMK010000246.1 GCA_019233415.1 Vulcanimicrobiota bacterium | reverse complement strand
TGACCTTCGAGTAGACCTTGACGGTATCGCCCGGGCGGAACTCCGGGACGTTCGGCTTCTCCTGTTCCTTCTGGATCAGGTCGAGTACGTTCATGACAGCTCTCTGACGAACAGCGAAAACCCCACCGGCACGCCGGCGGACAACCTCGGCAGTGTACCACGCCCCGCCCTACCCCGGCAAGGCCGCACGGTTACGACCGGCATTTTATGCGCGGTGCGTAAATCGCGCGTCTTGCGCTCGAACAAATGTTCGCAGCGTTACGTGTCTAATTCGCGGGCGCGGTTTCGGGCGGTGGCTCGGGCTCGGGATTGTTCGCGGCGCCATTCGGCTATTTTGGCGTGGTCGCCGCTGAGGAGGACTGGGGGGACGTCGATGCCGCGGAAGGTTGGGGGGCGGGTGTAGGTCGGGTGGTCGAGTTCGTCGCCGTTGGTCCAGGATTCGGTGGCGGCGGAGTCGGGGTCGATGGCGCCGGGGACGAGGCGGGCCGTGGCGTCGAGGAAGGCCATGGCGGCGATCTCGCCGCCGGTGAGGACGAATTCGCCCAGCGAGATTTCTTCGACGGGGTAGAGGGCGCGGAGGCGTTCGTCGATTCCCTCGTAGTGGCCGCAGATCAGGATCAGGCGGTCCTGGCTGGCCCATGCGGCGGCGTCGGCTTGGCGGAAGGTGGGGCCGCTGGCGGAGGTTAGGATGATGCGGCGGCGCTCGGTCGTGGGCGCCGCGGCGAGGATTGCGTCGAGCGTGCGGGCGAGGGGCTCGATGCGGAGCACCATGCCGGGGCCACCGCCGTAGGGGCGCTCGTCGGCGCGCTCGCGGCCTTCGAGGGCGTCGAGCAGATTGTGGGTGCGCACGGTGATGAGGCCCTGCTCGACGGCGCGGCCGACGATCGACAGGCCGATGACCGGGGCGAACATTTCCGGGAAGAGCGAGACGAGGTCGACGTGCAAGACCGGCACGTGCCGTTGTTCGACTGGCTGCGCCGGCTGCTCCCGGGGCCGATTCCGTCCGGCCCGCTCGCGCGCGGCACGCGGGCGCTCGAACGCGGGTGCTTCGACGACGCCGAGGCGCTGTTCGTGCAGGCGCTCGGCCTGGCCGCGACGCCCGGCGGGATCGCCGCCGTGCGCAATAAGCGCGCGATCCTCGCGGTGCACCGGCGCGACCTCGCGCGGGCGGTCGACGAGCTGATCGAGGCGCTCGCCGCCGAGCCGTGCTCGCCGGCCGCGAATACGACGCTCGGGAACCTGCTGCTGGAGAGCGGCGACGTCGACGAAGCGGTGGCGCACTACGAGTTTGCGCTCTTCGTGGATGCCGACTATGCGCCGGCGTATCACAACCTCGGGGTCGCGATGCACCGGCTGGGGCGGCGCGGCGAGGCGGTGCGCAATCTCCGGAAGGCGACGCGGCTCGAAACGCGCATGAAACGCTTCTGATGGACAACGAGCAACTGCGGCTGGGCTCCGACCTGCTCGACGTGCTCCGGACCGGCGTTGCCGCGGCGATCGAGCACGGCGCCGAGTTCGTCGCCCCGCCGCACCTGGTGCTGGGACTCCTGGCCGACCCGCGCGTCGGGCCGGCGATCGACCCGCTCGTCCCGCGCGAGAAGGTCCTCAAAGCGGCGGCCGACGCGGCGAAGAAGCTGCCCGAGGTCGTCGAGGTTCCGGAAGGGCCGATTCCGGACGACGTGCGCGCGCCGTTCGTCCGCTACGACACGCTCGCGTTCCGCGCGCCGACGGGGATGCGCACGCTCTACCTCGACGCGTCGGCGTTTCACGTCTTCATCGAAGGCGCGCGGCGCGCCGACGACGTCTACCGCCCGAAGCACCTCGTCTTCGGGTTCACGGCCGAAGCCGTCAAAGACCGCGAGCTGCTGCAGCTGTTCGGCAGCGATCCGCTCGGCGTGATGAAGGCGGTCGACGACGTCTGACGCTAGATGTGCTTCGTGCCGATCACGTCGGCCGACGTGATGTCTTCGAGATACTCGAAGAGCTGTGGCAGCGTGATCTTTTCCAGCTCGCAGCGCAGTTTTTCGCCGTCGCCGTCCTCGCCCTCGTCGCGCAAGTAGCAGCGCGACTCGACGCCGCCCGCGCCTTCGCTCAGGAACGACACCGCGAAGCCCTTGCCGAGCGTGTCGTCGTAGATGCGCATCGCGGCAGGGTTGAGGATTTCGATCGAATGTGACGCATTGTTCGCATCGAAGATCGTGATCGTCAAATAGTCGCGGTTCACGATCTCGATCGAGCCGACGACGAACGTGTTCTTGGCAGAGAAAAACTCGTGCCCTCGCTTGTTGCGCGAGCTCACCTCGTAGAACACGCGGTGCGCGACGAACCGGTTGAGAATCTTGCGCAGCGTCGCAATCGACGCGAGCGTCTCCGTCCGGTTTCCGCGGGTGTAGATGATCTTCAGGGCGTTGAGCCGGCCTTCGGTGCGATCTCCGGGGGCGCCGTCCTCGATGCGCCACAGCCGGGCATGACGCGTTGCACGGGACCGGGAAGAAACCCTCCGCCGATGCTCTCGATCCCCGACATGGCGCTCCTCGGAGCGGCCGCTCTCCTGCTCTTCGGTCCCGATCAGCTGCCGCGCGTCGCCCGCAAGGCCGGCGGCATCATGCGCGAAATCCAAAATACCTCGCAGTCGTTCATCCGCGAGATGGAGCGGGCGGCCGAGATTCAGGACGCCGCTGAAGCGAAGCCGTACACGCCGCCGCCGCACGAGCCGCTGCCGTTCGACGACGCGCCGACGGTGGCGTTCCCCGCGCTCGACCCGCCGGCGCCGGAACCGGACTTCGTCGCCGGCCACGAGCTGCCGCCGACCGTCGCCGAAAAGCTCGCCGAGCCGTCACCCGCCAAAAACGCGAGCGCCGAACCGTCTCCGGCGCTCGACCTGATCTACGGCCGGCCTGCGCCGCAGGCCGAGCCCTAGATATTAAAGTTCGAGCGCAGTTCGTTGATGCGGGATTCGAGGATGCCGCGGACCTGGCGGTGGAGGCGCTCTTTCTGCTCGTCCGGGAGGCGCTGGTAGACCAGGTAGCCGGCAGCGGAGAGGATTCCGCCGAGGACGCCCACGAGGATCGTGCGCCCCGCGTCGTTGTTTGCGCCGGCGCCGTTTCCGGTGCCGGTCTGGATCTCGCCGTTCAGGGGTTTGCTCGCTTCGGTCATCGTGCGTGTCCTTTCGACGCGGGTGTACCCCGATTCTCCCCGCCGAGTTCCGCGCCGGGCTCCGGTTCGCGCACGTAGCGGATCGCGCCGCGGTACTGCTTCGCGATCTGTTCGATCGCAAGCTCGGCCGTCGCGACGATCGCGTGGACGTCGGTGCGGTCGCGCGCGTCGTCGGGCCAGCGCATCAGCAGGTCGCCGCTGCGCCGGTGGCCGCTGACCGGGACGTGCGCGACGTCGGTCAGCCCGGCCCAGGCGGCCTGCAGCAGCGCCGAGACGGCCGCGCAGGCGACGTCCTCGCCGGGCTCACCCTGCTCGGCGTGGCCCCTTGAAACGACAGAAGACAGCCGGTCACGGCTGTCCCTGCGGAAGCGTACTTCGAGCACCGCGGTGGCGCTAGAGGGTGATCTTGTCGATCCGGACTTCGGCGAAGGGCTGGCGGTGGCCGTTCAGCTTGCGGACGCGCTTCTTCGGCTTGTACTTGAAGACGAGGATCTTCTTGTCTTTGGCCTGGCGCAGCACCGTGCCGGTCACCGTCGCGCC
>JAFAMK010000128.1 GCA_019233415.1 Vulcanimicrobiota bacterium | reverse complement strand
GCACCGGTGAGGAACGACGCGGCGATCGCGTACAACAGCGGCTCGAAGGTGACCGTCCCGTAGAACAGCGGGAGCACGATCGCCCACGCGACCGCGAATGCGGCAGCGACGCACACGGCGTAGCGCAGCGCGACGGGGATGCTCGCGATGACGCGCACATATGTGCGCTGCATGCCGAGGATTTCGTTGAGCGCGAAAATCGCGGTGAGCACGATGAACATCACGAACGACTCGGCGAGTCCGGTCGACAAGCCCGCGAGGAAGATCGTCGTGACCAGCGCGCGCAGCACGGCGACGACCGGCCACGGCGGAAGCACGGTTGCGGCGGCGGCGCGGGCGCGCGCGCCGGCGAGAATCCAGCGCGTGCCGGCCGGCGATGCGGCGAGCGGTGTGCGCAACAGCGAAAAGATGCCGATCGCAAGGGCGGCTACGATCGCGTAGGCGCCCGGGTGCGCCTGCGTCGGCTGGATCATCTCGCTCGACGGCTGCTCGTGCGCGAACATGTACAGCGGCCGAATCAGGATCGGCGCGCTCTGCGCCCACGTGTATGCAAGCCCCGCGCCGAACACCGCCGCGAGGAGCGCGCGCGGGATCGCCCAGGTGCGCGGCGTCAGCGATTCGGCGAGCGCGCGCGCGAGGCGCGGCACGCCGACGACGAGCGCGAACAGCAGCGCATACGAAACGGCAAGCGCAAGAACCGCGTCGACCGGTCCTTGCAAATACGGATGGTGGCCGCTGGTCACGTCGCCGAGCGCGAAGCCGACGACGCACCACCAGCCCGCCCCGCCGCAGATCGCGCCGACGATCAGCATCGCGCACGTCAGTGCGAGCGAACCGGTGAACGCCGAGTCGTTGCCCGGAACGATCCGCGCACAGATGAAGCCGACGACGAGCCCGGCCGGCGGCACGAGCACGCCGGCGAGCGGAATGGCGGCCAGCTCCGCGCCGTCGCCGATCGAATAGCCGAGCGCTCGCGAGAGGCGCGCCGCCCAGGCGGGCGCGAGCACCCACCAAAGCCGGGCGATGCCCTCCATCGCCGACGGGTTAGGAGAGGACGCTCGGGTTCCTGCGCAGCACGGCCGTCGTGCCGAGGCCGAGCCCCGTCCCGTAGGCGAGGTGGCCGCAGAGCGAGACCAGCGTGAACTCTTCCATCACCGCCGCGCCGATGTGCAGCCAGCCCGGATAGAGCATGAGCATCAGCGCCTCGAGCCCGAGCGCCCACGGAATCCCCCACCACCAGGCGCGCCGCCCGAGCGCGATCCCGTACGAAACCCCGAACGCGACGCCATTCGTGTAGTGATAGAACGTGCCGATGACCCACGACGCCGGCGAATGCGGGACGACGCCCGCGATCAGCGCACCGAACAGCGGGAGCGCTTCGAGCGGCCGAACGTGGAGGTGCAGCGCGGCGACGAGGCTCAGCCGCACCGCGTCGTACAGCGCGACCCCGGCGATGCCGCCGGCCGCGCCGGCCAGCGCGCGGCGCCGCAGCTCCGTCCGCGCCCGCGGCGGCAGCGTCCGCACCACCGCGGCGGCCACGACGACCGCCACCGCGCCGACGACGGCGAGCGTGAGCCCGAGCGAGAGATGGAGCAGCACCGCGGCCAACAGCGAGGCGCCCGTGAAGAGCGCGCACAGCGCAAGGACGACCACGCGAAGACGGGCCTGCCGCACGCGGCGCCGTTCTGGTTCGGTGAAGATGCACCTCGTCCGAAAGGGATCGCGGTCGTACCACGCGCACCGTTTCATTCCGTGAAGGAACGAACGCCATGACCCTGCACGGGATCGACGATCTGCTCGGCGCGCTGCGCGAGCTCGGCGGCGTGATGCAGCCGGTGCGTGTCGCCGAAGCGCTGCGGGGTGTGCGGATCGACGAGCGCACGCTGGCGCCGTACCTGACATGGGCGCCCGGCCGCTACACGCGCAATCTGGTCGCGCGCGACGAGGCGTTCGAGTTGATCGCGATCTGCTGGGAAGCCGACGCGCGCTCCGCGATCCACGACCACGCCGACTCGGACTGCGCGTTCGTCCTGCAGCACGGCGCCATCACGTGCGAGAACTTCCGCATCGCATGGCCCGATGCGCCCGCCGGCCGCTGCGAGCTGAAGCGCACGACGACGCGCACGCTGCGCGAGGGCGAGATCGACATGCGCAGCGGGCATCTCTCGGTCCACCGCGTCGGCGCCGAAGGCGGCCGCGCGATCACGCTGCACGTGTACGCGAAGCCGATCGACACGTGCCTGAACTTCGACGAGGACGGCACGACGCGCAGCGTGAACGCGCGCTACGACACCGTCCCCGGCAGCGTTTCCTAGCGCGCGTCAGGCGACGCGCATCGCATCCTCGCGGCGCGTGTAGACGAACGCCCACGTCCGCACGTCGTCGACGTCGACGATCGCGATCGCGCGGTGCAGGTTGGCGAGGCTCTGTGTGCGGTCGGCCTTCTCGATCAGCGCCGGATCGACCGGGACGACGACGCCGTCGACCGCGTCACCCGGCGACGGCATCGCGAAGTAGCGGCCGTCCGACCCGCGCGCGCGAGCCCAGTTGCGCAGCTTCGCCTCGAACGCGGGCAGCTCGGCACCGAAGACGTCGTGCCGCCGTGCACCTTCCAGGAGCGAGCCGCACATGAAGATCATCGCCGATCCGCCGAAGCGGGCACGCCGATCTGCCGCGTGGTCTAAGTGTCCAAGCGTCATCATCACTCCGTTGATTCTCGGTTGTCGGGAACCCCACCACGCGGGATGACACTAGAGTAGCAGACGACCGCCCTCGCGACTACACGTTAACAGGAAGATAACGTTCGGCGTCAGGCGCCGGTGTTGAAAAAGCGGTTCAGGAAGCCGAACTGCGAGTTGGCGTTGCGCAGCGTTTCGAGGGAGATTTGCTGCTGGACGACGAGCTTGTAGAGCTCGGTCGAGGTTTGCGCGGCGCTCGCGTCTTCGATGTTCGAGGCGGACGAAGTCAGCGCGTTCGAGGCAATGTTGTTCGCGTTGATCTCGTTGTTGATCGCGACGCCTTGCGCGCCGAGGTTCGCGCGCGCCGACGTCGTTGCGGTCAGCGCTTCGTCGATCTGGCCGATGGCGTTCGTCGCGCTGGCGCTGCTCGAGAAGTCGACGTTCTTGATGAAGAGCGCGCTCGACGTTGCGTTCGGAAGCGCGACGGCCGTCGTTGCACCTTCGTTCGCGCCGGTTTGAACTTGCGCGTTCGGCGCGTTCGAGCCGGTGCTTGCGGCCTGGACTTGAATCGTCGCGGTCGTGCCGTTGTCGAGGTTCGACGTCGTACCGAGCGTGAAGGTCGTGCCGTTGACGGTCACCGTCGAGCCCGGCGCCTGCGTGCCGAGGTCGGTCGTCGTTCCGGTCGTGGTGTCGGTGAACTTGACGTCGACGGCGGTACCGTTGTTGACGACGCTCAAGCCGATCGTGCCGGCCTGCGCGGTCGGCGCGGCGCTGACGTTCGAGACGAGGCTGCTGCCGCCGGCGAGATCGGCGTTCGACGTCACCGTCGCGTTCGGTGGCGTCGCGGGCGAACTGCCGAACGTCCCGTTGAGCAGCGGCGTCCCGTTGAAGTTCGCGTTCTGCGCGTCGGTGTTGATCTGGCGCACGAGCTGGTTCGCGACGGCCTGGAGGTTTTGGCGGTCGTTCGGGGAGAGGAAGTCGTTCACGGCCTGCGAGGCGAGGCTGCGCAGGCTCTGCAGCGCATCCGTCGTCGTCTGCAGCGCACCCTCGGCGACGTTCAGCGCGTTGCCGGCGTTCAGCGCGTTCTGCGAGCCTTGGTCGAAGCCGGCCGACTGCGTCTGCAGCGCGGTCGCGATCGCGAGGCCGGACGGGTCGTCGGCGGCCGAGTTGATCCGCTTGCCGGTCGACGCCGCCTGGTACTGCTTGAGCAGATCGTGCTGCAGCTGTTGCAGCGGCGACAGCGCCTGATTGGCTTGCTGGGTGAGTGAACCGATGCCGAACGACATGCGAAACAGGGCCTCCTACCCCTGCTCAGCATACGACAGTCCGGCCCCGTGCGCCAGACTACGCCGGTGTGATGGCGCTCATAGCTGGGGCGGCTTACCTCCGAACGGGTCGAGCGGCTTTCCCGGATCGAGCGGGCTCGCGTCGTCGTCGTGCATTCCGCGTGGCAGCCCGGTCGCCGGATCGATCGCCGGATCGTCGGGCTTGCGCGTCAGGGGAGCGATCGGCGCACCGCCCCGGTTCTCGTCGACGCGCTCGTCAGTCTCGGTTCGCTCGTTCGAACGATCGTCCATCGGCCAGAGTGTTCCCGCGTCACCGCGGGATGATCGCGGTTGCTTCGATCTCGACCTTCGCACCGTCTTCGAGCAGGGCGGCGACGGCGATGACCGACATCGCCGGAAAGTGCCGGCCCATGACGGCGCGGTAGGCTTCGCCGATCGCGCGCTGCGCGGCAAGGTACTCGTGTTTGCCGGTGACGTACCAGGTCAGGCGCGTGACGTGCTCGGGGCGTGCGCCGGCTTCGGCGAGGATCGTCACGATATTGCGCAGGGCTTGACCGACTTGGTTCGCGATCTCCGGCGCGAAGCGGCCGTTTTCGTCCCAGCCGATTTGGCCGCTGACGAAGACGGTCGTTCCTTCGGCGCTGACGCCGCAGGCGAAGCCCTTCGGGCGCGGCCAGCCTGGGGGCTGCAGGATCGTCATGCGTTCGCCGGCGCTGCGCTGCGCAGCTTGAAGCGCTGGAGCTTGCCGGTTTGCGTGCGCGGCAGCGTCTCGGCGAACTCGATCGCGCGCGGGTACTTGTACGGCGCGATCCGTGCTTTGACGAACTCTTGCAGCTCGGCGGCGAGCGCCGCGTCGCCGCTTCCCTCGCGCAGGACGACGAATGCTTTCACGATCGTTCCGCGCGCTTCGTCGGGTGCGCCGACGACCGCGCATTCCAGCACGCGCGGGTGTTCGAGCAGCGCCGCTTCGACTTCAGGTCCGGCGATGTTGTAGCCCGCCGAGATGATCATGTCGTCGGTGCGCGCCTGATACCAGAAGTACCCCTCCTCGTCGAGTCGGTACGCATCGCCGGTGAGGTTCCAGCCGTACTGCACGTAGTCGCGCTGGCGCGGGTCGGCGAGGTAGCGACAACCGGTCGGGCCTTTGACCGCGAGCCGGCCGACGTTTCCCGGCGGCAGCGGGTTGCCGCGATCGTCGAGGATGCACGCGACGTAGCCGGGGACGGGGACGCCGGTCGCGCCGGCGCGGATCGCGTCGCCAGCCGCCGCGATGAAGATGTGCAGCATTTCGGTCGAACCGATCCCGTCGATGATTCGTACGCCGGTCGCGCCTTCCCACAGCGTGCGCGTGCCGACCGGAAGTGTTTCGCCGGCGGAGACGCACGCACGCAGCGTGCGCAGGTCGTAGTCCTTCGCGAGCGGCGCCATCGCGCGGTACGACGTCGGTGCGGTGAAGCAGACCGTCGCGCCGAACCGGCCGATCGCGTCGAGCAGCACGTCCGGCGCGGGCTTCTCCAGCAGCACGGTCGACGCGCCCGCGCGCAGCGGGAAGAGCAGCGCGCCGCCAAGCCCGTACGTGAATGCCAGCGGCGGCGTCCCGACGAAGACGTCGTCCGGCGTCGGCGCGAACGACGAGGGCGGAAACGTGTCGCAGACCGCGAGGACGTCGCGGTGGAAGTGCATCGTCCCCTTCGGCTTCCCGGTCGTCCCCGAGGTGAACGCGATCATGCAGACGTCGTCGTTCGCGGTCTCGACGTTCACAAAGGTCGCCGGCCGGCGCGCGCACAGCGCGGCGAGGCCCGTCGGGCGGTCGTCGTGCGAGAAGACAACCGTGCCGAGCGTCGGGCACGACGGCAGCGCGTTCTGCAACTCCTCGCTCAGCCGCAGATCGCAGATCGCGTGCGTCACGCGTGCGGCGGTGACGACGTCGACCAGCTCCTTCGCGCGCAGCAGCGGCATCGTCGTCACGGCGATGCAGCCGGCCTTCACGACGCCGAGCCAGCACGCGGCGGTGACCTCGTTGTTGAAGCCGCGCAGGAGCACGCGGTTCCCCGGGACGAGGCCGAGGTCGTCGCGCAGCACGTTCGCGATCCGGTTCGCCTCGGCGAGCAGCTCCGCGTACGTCAGCCGGCGCTCGGGCGTGACGATCGCAGGGCGCTCGCCGAGGCCCTGTGCGACCACCGCGTCGAGCAGCGCCGCGGCGCAGTTCAGCCGTTCGGGGTACTGCAATTCCGGCAGCGTGAACAGGAACTCGGGCCATTCCTCGTGCGGCGGGAGGTGGTCGCGGGCAAACGTGTCGGCGTGCGCGCTCGGGATCATCGCTCCTCCTGATGCCGCGCGAGCGTCGCCCGCGCGATGACGAGTTGCTGGACTTCGCTCGCGCCTTCGTAGATGCGCAGCGCGCGAATCTCCCGGTAGAGCCGCTCGACGACCGTTCCGCGCGTGACGCCGAGCGCACCGTGGAGCTGGACCGCGCGGTCGATGATCGTCTGCGCGGTTTCGGTCGCGGTCAGCTTCGCCATCGCGGCCTCGCGCGTCGTCGGCTCCCGCTCGACGTCGCGCACCCACGCGGCGCGGTAGGTCAGCAGCGCGCTCGCATCGATCCCGGTCGCCATCTCGGCGAGCGCCGCCTGCGTGAGCTGGAAGTCGGACAGCACCTGGCCGAACATTGCGCGCGACGTGGCGCGGTCGAGCGCCTCGTCGAGCGCGCGCCGCGCGAGCCCGAGTGCCGCCGCCGCGACGCTCGCGCGAAACACGTCGAGCGCACGCATCGCGAGCTTGAACCCGTCGCCGCCGGCGCCGAGCCGCCGCTCCGCCGGAATGCGGCAGCCGTGCAGCCGCAGCGTCGCGAGCGGATGCGGCGCGATCAAGTCGATCCGTTCCTCGACCGAGAAGCCCGGGTCGTCGGCCTCGACGACGAACGCGCTGATCCCGCGGCTTCCTGGCGCGTCGCCCGTGCGCGCGAAGACGACGTAGAAGTCGGCGATCCCGCCGTTCGAGATCCACGTCTTCTCGCCGTCGAGGACGTACGCGTCGCCGTCAGGGCGCGCGGTCGTGGCAAGCGCGGCGACGTCGGAACCGGCCTGCGCTTCGGAGAGCGCGAACGCTGCGATCGCCGTCCCCTCGCGCACGCGCGGCAGGTAGCGCGCTTGGACCTCGGGCGCCCCCGCGAGCACGATCGGCGCGCTGCCGAGCCCCTGCATCGCGAAGGCGAAGTCGGCCAGCGCGTTGTGCCGCGCGAGCGTTTCGCGGGCGATGCACACCGCGCGCGAGTCGACCTCCTCGAACGCGCCGCCGAACGCGGCGGGAACGACGTAGCGCAGCCAACCGTCGCGGCCAAGCGCGGCGACCAATGCGCGACAGCCGGCATCGACGTCGTCGTACTCTTCGTCCGGCACGTTGTCGTGCGCCCAGGCATCGAGCGCAGCGGCCAGCTCGCGGTGCTCGTCGTCGAAGAACGGCCACGACAGGAACGTCGCGTCGCTCATTCAGTCGCCCTCGAAGACCGGCGCGCGCTTCGCCGCGAACGCCTCGTAGGCGCGCCGGAAGTCGCGCGTCTGCATGCAGATCGCCTGCGCCTGCGCCTCGGCTTCGATAGCCTCGTCGAGCCCCATCGCCCACTCCTGGTGGAGCATCGTCTTGGTCATCGCGTGGCCGAACGCCGGCCCGTCGGCGAGCGTCCGCGCGAACGTGCGCGCTTCGGCGAGCACGTCGTCCGGCGCGCAGAGCCGGCTGAAGAATCCCCACGCCAGCGCTTCTTCCGCCGGCAATGCGCGGCCGCTGAACAGCAAGTCGGCGGCACGACCGTGTCCGATCACGCGCGGGAGCAGGGCGCACGCGCCCATGTCGGCGCCGGCGAGCCCGACCCGCGTGAACAGGAACGCGACCTTGGCGCGCGGCGTCCCGAAGCGCAGGTCCGACGCCAGCGCGAGCATCGCGCCGGCGCCGGCGCAGACGCCGTCGACCGCCGCGATCAGCGGCTGCGGAGCGGCGCGCATCGCCTTGACGACGTCGCCGGTCATCCGCGTGAACGCGAGCAGATCCGGCATCGCCATGCGCGTCAGCGGCTCGATGATCTCGTGCACGTCGCCGCCCGAGCAGAAGTCGCCGCCTGCACCCGTGAGCACGACCGCGTTGACGTCGCCCGCGTAGGCGAGGCCGCGGAACAGGTCGCGCAGCTCCGCGTACGACTCGAACGTCAGCGGGTTCTTGCGCTCGGGCCGGTCGAGCGTGAGCGTCGCGACGCGGTCCTCGACCTCCCAGCGGAAGTGCCGCGCCGCGTAGCGCGCGTAGCTCTGGTCGCGATTCATTCGGCGCTCTCCACGGCGTTGAGGTGACGTTTGAGTTTGGCGAGCAGCCGGAACAGCTGCGTGCGCTCGGCCTCGCTGAGCCCGGCGAACGTCTCGACGATCCAGCCCTCGTGACGGCGCGCCATCTCGCCGAACGCGCGCCGTCCGCTCGCGGTCAGCCGCACGATCGAAGCGCGCCGGTCGTCCCGCGCGACGCTGCGCGAGATCAGCCCTTCGTTCAGCAGTTGCTCGGCGATTCGCGTGATGTTTCCGCCGGTGACCATCATGCGCTGCGAGATTTCGGTCATGCGCAGCCCGCCGGGATGGCGTTCGAGCTGCGAGAGGAAGTCGAAGCGCGGCAGCGTCGTGTCGAATGCGTCGCGCAGCCGGCCGGCGACGCGGCCCTCGACGAGGTTCGTGCAAGCCAGCATCCGCAGCCAGAGCCGCACCGAGAGGTGATCGTCGTGCGTCGTGCGCGACTCGGCGTCGATCCCGATCACCGCTGCACCTCGCCGCCGTCGATCACGATCGTCTGCCCGGTGACCGCCGCAGCCTCCGGCGAACACAGCCACGCGACCGCGCTCGCGACCTCGTCGGGTTTCACGAAGCGGCCGAGTGGGTTGTGCGCGAGCAGCGCGCTCGCGGCGCCCTCGTGCGTGCGGCCGGTCGCCGCGACGATCCGCTCGAGGCTGCGTTCGAGCATCGCGGTTTCCGTGAAGCCGGGGCAAACCGCATTGACGGTGATCCCCTTCTTCGCCAGCTCGACCGCGAGCGAGCGCGTCAGCCCGACGACGCCGTGCTTCGCGGCGCTGTACGCGGCGATGTACGCTCCGCCGACGAGCCCGGCGGTGCTCGCGACGTTGACGATCCGCCCGCGCCCGGCCGCGATCATCCCGGGCACGACCTCGCGCGCGCAGGCGTAGACCGCGGTCAGGTTCACCGCGAGGATGTCGTCCCACGCCGCGCGTTCGAGGGCGGTGAACGGCATCGCGGTCGACGCGCCCGCGTTGTTCACGAGAATCTCGATCTCGCCATGGCGCGCGCGCGCGCCGGCGAACGCCGCCGCGAGCGCAGCGTCGTCGGTGACGTCGGCGACGATGACGTGCGCCTGCGCGCTCGCCGGGAGTGTCGTGGCGTGGGCGTCGAGCACCACGCGGTCGCGGCCGAGCAGCGTCAGCCGCGCACCGGTCGCGGCGAGCGCGGTCGCGCAGGCGGCGCCGATCCCGCGCCCGCCGCCGGTGACGAGCGCGTGCGCGCCCGCGCGTGCGTTCATCGTGTCACCTCGTGGGCGGCCTCTGCGGCGGCTTGCGCGGCGCGGCGCAGGTTCCGCAGGTGCTGCTCGCGCCCGGCGAGGTACTGCGGCGGCCACGGCTGCGCGTCGTAGCCGAGCTGCGCCGCGGCGTGCAGGGTGAAGTACGGGTCGATCAGGTGCGGGCGCGCGAGCGCGACCAGATCGGCGCGTCCCGCTGCGACGATTCCGTTCACCTGATCGGCGTCCGTGATGTTTCCGACCGCCATCGTCGCGATCCGCAGCTCGTTGCGGATGCGGTCGGAGAACGGCGTCTGGAACATCCGCCCATAGACCGGCTGCGCGAGCCGCGAGGTCTGCCCAGCCGAGACGTCGATCAAATCGGCACCCGCCGCGTCGAACGCGCGCGCAACCTCGACCGCGTCGGCCGGCGTGATCCCGCCCTCGACCCAGTCGGTCGCCGAGATGCGCACGGAAACCGGCTTGTGCGCCGGCCACACGGCGCGAATCGCGGCGAAGACGTCGAGCGGAAAGCGCAGCCGGTTCGCGAGCGAACCGCCGTAGGCGTCGGCACGCCGGTTCGTCAGCGGCGTGATGAAGCTCGACAGTAGATATCCGTGCGCGCAGTGCAGCTCGAGCAGGTCGAACCCGCAGCGCTCGCCCATCTCGGCTGCGCGCACGAACTCGGCCTTCACGTGCGCCATGTCGTCGAGCGTCATCGCGCGCGGCGTCTGATTGCGCTCGCCGTAGGAGAGCGGCGACGGCGCGACCAACGGCCAGTTTTCCGCCGGCAGCGGCTCGTCGGGCTCTTCCCAGCCGCGCTGCGTCGAGCCCTTCGGGCCGGCGTGGCCGAGCTGCAGGCCGATCTTCGCGCGCGTCCAGGTGTGGACGAAATCGACGATCCGCGTCCAGGCCGCGACGTGCTCCTCGCGGTACATCCCCGCGCAGCCCGGCGAGATGCGCGCGTCGGGCGCGACGCAGGTCATCTCGGTGAAGACGAGCCCCGCGCCGCCCTGCGCCCGCGCGCCCAGGTGCACGAGGTAGAAGTCGTTCGGCGTCCCGTCGGTGCAGCTGTACATCGCCATCGGCGAGACCACGACGCGGTTCGCCAATTCGAGTTCGCGCATCCGGAACGGCGTGAACATCGGCGGGACGGGTTCGTTCGCTCCCGCGCGCACGGAGAGCCACGCCTCGATCCCGTCGACATACGCGCGGTCGCGCAAGCGCAAGTTGTCGTGCGAGAGCCGCTGGCTGCGGGTGAGCAGGCTGTACGCGAACTGCTCGGGCTCCAGGCTCGCGTAGCGCGCGACGTTCTCGAACCACTCGGTGCTGTTGCGCGCCGCGTTCTGCAGCCGCAGCACCTCGATCCGCCGCTCCGCCTCGTACTCCTCGAACGCGCGCGTGCGCCCTTCGACAAGCTCAGGATGACGGGGGGTGGGCTCAGGGTGGCGGGGGGTGATGTGACGCGTGAGGGCGGCGGCGAGGGCGATGGCGTCTTCGAGGGCGAGTTTCGTGCCGGAGCCGATCGAGAAGTGGGCGGTGTGGGCGGCGTCGCCGATCAGGACGCGGTTGCCGTCGAACCAGCGCGCGTTGCTGACTTGGACGAACGAGATCCACGGGTTCGCCAGATGCGCCGCGTTGCTCATCAGCGCATGGCCGCCGAGGTACGGCGCGAACAGCCGCTCGCAGAACGCGAGCGACTCCGCGGTGGACGCGGTGTCGAGTCCCGCCGCGCGCCACGTCTCTTCGCGGCACTCGACGATCACCGTTCCGGTGTCGGCGTCGAACTGGTAGGCGTGGATTTGGAACCAGCCGTGCGGCGTCTCTTCGAACGCGAAGGTAAACGCGGCGAACGACTGGTGCGTGCCGAGCCAGACGTAGCGGTTGCGGCGCGTTTCGAGCGTCGTGCCGAAGCGGTCGGCGGCGCGCCGGCGCGTCGGCGAGTTCGCACCGTCGGCGACGACGAGCACGTCCGCATCGGCGTAGTCGTCGGCGTTCGCCTCGACCTCGAACCGCAGCACGACGCCGAGCGACGCTGCGCGCTCCTGCAGAATCCGCAGCAGCCGCTTGCGCGCGATCCCGGCGAAACCCTGACCGCCGGCTCGGATCGTGCGCCCGCGGTAGTGCACGTCGATCTCGTCCCAGTGCACGAAACTCGCAACGATCCGCTCGTACGTCGCCGGGTCGGCCGCTGCGATGTTCCCCAGCGTCTGGTCCGAGAAGACGACGCCCCAGCCGAACGTGTCGTCGGGCCGGTTCCGTTCGAGCACGACGATCTCGGCCGCCGGCTGCGCGGCTTTCATGCAGATCGAAAAGAACAGCCCGGCCGGCCCGCCGCCGATGCAGACGATGCGCATGGAGGTGCAGAGGCCATTTACTTTAGGTCTAAACTATCCTTCAGGCGGCGGGAAACCCGCCGCCTGATGCAGATGATGCGCAGGGCGAGTCGGGGCTGTTTACTTTAGGTCTAAACTATTCCTTCAGGCGGCCAGCGGGATGAAGGCGCCGTCGAGCGCGTCGACGACGTCGGTCGGGAGGATCGACACGACCAGGTGGCGCGGGAGGAACCAGGTCAGTCCGGCGATCGCGTTCTCGAACGCCTCGTCGTCGGCGAAGTCGTCGCGCGCGATGCGGAAGACGAGCTGCTCGCGCGGCTCCTGATCGGGCGACACCAGCGCCAGCACGCCGGGGTGCGCGATTCCGAGCGTGCGGGTGAAATACTCGTGCAGCAGCGGACGCACATACGGTGGGAGCATCGACTCGTCGGGCGCGAGGATCTCCATCCGCTGCGTCTCCTTCAGCACCGCGCGGAACGTCGGTGCCTCGGCCGGAACGATTCCGATGCGCGGCACTTCGTAGCCGCCGAACGCGCGCCGCGTGACGAGGTCGCCGCAGGTGAACACCCACGCCGCGACGTCGCCGAGCGGCTCAATCGCAATCCCGAACCCGCGATCGGTCGCGAGGTCGACGAGATCGCCGACCGAGATGTCGCCGTCGTCGCCGAACTCCGGCAGGTCGAGCGCATAGTACGGGAAGCCGTCCGGACCGACGAAGATGCGCGGATCGCGCTGCCTCAGGCGGACGACGTCGACAAGATCGTAGAAGCGATGGCGCCACTTCGCGCCGCGCTCGTCCTCGGGAACCGCGAGGTGGTCGCGCAGCTCCTCCGTGTCGTTCATCGTGGGGCTATCGTACCCATCAGCCGGCGATCGCGTTGCGGCCCGCGGCTTTCGCCTGGTAACAAGCCGCATCGGCCTCGGCCAGCGCCTCGGTGGCGCCGGCCGTGTGCGCCTCGATCGCCGCGAGACCGATCGACACACCGATACCCAGCTCCTCACCGCCGTGTTCGATGCGGTACGCGTCGACCGCGGTGCGCATCTTCTCGGCGACGCGCCGCGCGTCGTCGATGCGGCAATTCGCGAGCAACAAAGCGAATTCGTCACCGCCGATGCGGGCGAGCACGTCGCCGCCGCGCACGACGCGGCCCATCACGCGCCCGATCTCGCGAAGCAGCCGGTCGCCGACGGCATGCCCGAAACGGTCGTTGACGACCTTGAAGCGGTCGAGATCCAAAAAGCCGACCGCGTGGTGCTCGCCGCGCTCGCGCGCGCCGGCGACCGCTTCTTCCAACCGCTCCTCGAATGCACGGCGGTTCTGCAAGCCGGTCAGCGGATCGTGCGAGGCCTCGAACGAGAGCCGCATGGCGAGCCGGTGCTCGGCGGTGACGTCGCGCAAGACGACGACCGTCCCGTGTTCTTCCGCATCGATGCGCGAGGCGACGTAGGCGACGTCGATGACGCCGGCCTTCGTGCGCACGTGCCCGGCGCCGCGTAGCACGCCGTCTTCACCGCGTCCCGCCAGCAGGTTGACGGGCTGCGCTTCGTCGTCGACGAGCGGGACGACTTCGCGCACGTGCTCGCCGTACGCGTCCATCAGCTCGATTCCGAGCAATCGCTGCGCGGCCGCGTTGACGAACTCGACGCGCCCGTCGGCGAGCACCGTCACGACGGCGTCGGCGATCGCGGCGAGCGTCGTCTGCAGCTTGCGTTTTTCCGCCGCGAGCGCATCCTCGAACTGGCGGCGCGACGAGACGTCGCGCAGCGTCACGATGTGGTGGACGTTGCGCCCTTGGTCGCGGATCGGCGTCGAGGCGAACTCGGTCCACAGCGGCGTGCGGTCTTTGGTGTAGAGGACGACGGCGGCGCGCGCCGGCTCCCGTTCTGCGATTCGCGAGAGGAGCCAGGTCATGCGATCGAGGTCGGTCTGCGGGCCGAACATGATCTCGGCAGGCTGGCCGACCGTCTCGCTCGGCGTGAACCCGAGCAGCTCCGTGAAGCCGGAGTTGACGTGCAGGAAGTGCGACGCATCGCTCAGGTCGCGGGGCGTCTCGACGATCGCCATCGCATCGCCGAGCTGATCGACGCTTTCGGTCAGCTTCTCGATCAGGCTCGGCTCGCCGCGCACGATCCAGCGCGGGTCGGCCACCGCCCCGATCTCCGCAGCCAGCGCGTCCAGTGTCCCATCGTCGCCTTCGCGCGACGGCGCGATCAGGACCAGCTCGCCCGGGGTCCCGTCACCGAACGCGAGCTTTACGGAGTGAAACGACCATGCGCCGCCGCCCGCCGGCGAACGCCGCACGACGCGCAGCAGCGCGTGCGCCGCGGCGCCGTCCGAGCCCCACGCCGCGACCGGCTCGTCGCGACCGTCGGCGGCAACGAGCGCGGCCGTCGCGCCCGCGAGGCGGGCCGCGATCCGAAGCAGCGCGGTGGTGGACTCCATCTCTGAGTATATATCGGCTTCTTTGAAACTACGGATGGAAACGGTACCGGTGACGCGCCACCGGCGTGACCCCGGCCACACCGCCGCATACCAGCTTTATATCGCAGGGCAAGCTTACCTCGACACGCGCTCCCACCGGATCGCGTCGGCGTCGTCCCGGCGCCCGACGGTGCCGCCCTCGCGCAGATGCTCGAGATGCGCGAGCGTCTCCGCCACGGCGAACTGCTGGTACGCCGAGGGCAGGTCGTCGAAGCGGTCGCCGCGCGCGCGCCAGCGCAGCATCGCGGCAACCTCCGCCGCGGTGCGCGGCCCGTCGTCGAGCGCGTGCAGCACGGCAGCTTCGCGCGTGGCTTCGTGCGCGAGCAGCTCCTCGACACGTCGTGCCAGATCGGGAAACGCCTCGCCGTGCGCCGGAAGCGCGCCGCTCGTCTCCAGCGCGCCGACCGCGTGCAGCGAGCGCACGTACTCGCCGAGCGGATCGCGCTCGACGTCGACCCATAGCCCGACGTGCGGCGTCACCGGGTCGAGCACGTGGTCGCCGGTGAACGTGCGCCCGGACACCGCGTCGACGAAGCACAGGTGCCCGGGCGAATGCCCCGGCGTCCACAGCGCGCGAAGCCGGCCGATCTTCTCACCGTCCTCGATCAACCGCGTCGGTTTGGCGAGGTCGTAGCGCTGGTACTGGTCGTCGTCCTCCGGCTCGACGTGCAGCCCGTTGCGCGCGAGCCACGCGTCGATCACCGCGTCCTCGTCGATCTGCTCGCGTTCTTCCAGCACCTCCCAGTCCTGGGCGTGCATCGCCATCTCCGGAACACCCGCCGCCAGCAGGCGGCCGGCGAGGCCGTAGTGGTCCATGTGGAAGTGCGTGACGAGCAACCGCCGCACGTCGCGAATCGCGTAGCCGCACGACGCGAGCCCCGCTTCGAGCGCCGCGAACACGTCGTCGGCCTTCCAGCCGCAGTCGATCAGTGCCGGCCCGTCGTCGTTCTCGACCAGGTAGCCGTTGATGTAGCGCATCGGGTTGCCGGCCATCGGCAGCCGAATCTGCGTGATCCCGTCGCCGAGATCGGTCGTCGGCGGCAACCCCTGGAGTATCGACACCCTCCGTCCTTCGTCATCGCACGGTCGGGCGCATCCGTGCCGCGTCTGACGAAAAACTGCGCGCGGCAACACCGCCGCAGCGGCGCGGCAACCGGCGTACCGCTACGCTGCTGCCGATGCGCCACGAACGTCCTGCCGTCGATGCAAGTCCCCACGCGCGCGCCGCGATCGACCCCGTCCTCGACCGCTTCGGTCCCGGTGCGCTGCGCGTCGCCGCGCGCGCCGGGATGCGAATCGTCCACCTCGCGCCGCGCGAGTCGTACCGCGACCGCTCGCGCGCGATTCGGAGGCTCTCGTCCGCGATCGACGACTGGCCCGTTCCGCCGGCCGGGCTGTTCGTCGTCCAGGAGCGCACGGTGTACCTGCGCTCGACCTCGGTGATGACGGTCGCACACGAGTTCGCGCACGCGCTCGACTGCGCGCTCGGCGGCGGCACCTACTTGAGCGGCCTCGACCCACGCGTGCGCCGCGCGTTTCAGAGCGCGCGCGGCTTCGTCACCCCCTACGCGGCGTCGCGGCTCGACGAGTATTTTGCCGAGGGGCTCCGAGCGTTCGTGGAGGCCAATGATGTCGCCTCATACTGGCCGCGCGCTACCAAGGCCCGACTAAAGAAGATCGACGCAGGCTTGTACGCCTACGTCGATCGTCTGTTTCGCGTCGAGTTCGATGCCGCGGCCTAGCCGTACTTGAAACCGTCCGTGCTTTGGCCGACCTCGATGATATATCCGTCGGGGTCGCGGATGTAGCATCGAATTTCGCCATACTTCGGAATCGGCTCCGTGAGGAATGTCGCTCCACGACTTTTCCAAAGTTCGTAACAGGCCTGAATATCGGCCACACGAATATTCATGAAGCTGCTGATTTCGTCTGGATCCGGGGTCCGAAGTACAACCGTCGGCTTATCAGGGGTTGGACCACCGCCGACGTTGAGAATCAACCATGTATTGGCGATCCTGATATATGGCGGCGCGTTCCCATCGCCCCGGCTAACGACTTCGCCATCGAAAACTCTGGCATAGTACTCGACGCTTCGTTCGATGTTCGACACGGTAAGGAAATGCGCAACCGTAAATCCCACCTTGGGTGGCATCTCGTAGGTCGTCCGCCCGACCGGCACGGCGTCCATCAGCGTACCGACCGGAACGTGCCGCGCACGTCCTCGCAAAAAAGCTGCGGCTGCTCCCACGCCGCGAAATGGCCGCCCACATCGTGGCGTTTGTAGTACGCGAGTTTCGGATAAGCCTTCTCGCTCCAGCTCTTCGGCGCCTGATAGAGCTCGTATCGGAATGCGCTGACACCCACTGGCACCTGAACGTTCTTGATATCGAAGAAGTCGAGTTTATTTTCCCAGTATAGACGAGCAGACGGAATTCCGCTGTTGGTCAGCCAGTAGAGTGTGACGTTATCGAGCACGTCGTCACGCGAAAGACCACCGGGCTTGCCGAAGAACGCCGGTGCGATCATTTCGTAGCTGTCTTTGTCGTGGTCGAGCATCCACGCTGCAAGAGCAATTGGCGAATCGTGCAGGGCGTACAGCGTTTGCGGTCGATTCGACATCTCGACCGCATAACCGAGATGTTTTGCATAAAAATCGCTCAGCTGCTCAAACGCCTGCTGTTCGTCGCCGGAAAGCGCAACTGGTGACTTCGCCCCCGATTTCGCTGCCGCCAGAACGTCGGCGGGAACCGTGCCCGGCATGTTGGTGTGAATACCGATGACTTTCGCCGGTTCGAGCAACGCGAGCTCTTGGGTAACGTTCGCGCCCCAATCACCACCTTGCGCAACGAAACGATCGTAGCCGAGGCGATCCATCAGAACCAGCCATGCTTTGGCGATGCGCACCGGATCCCAACCAGGCGTCGACGGTGCCGGGGAAAAGCCGTGTCCAGGCATCGACGGAATGACCACATCGAAAGCATCGGTGGCTTCCGCTCCGTGGGACGTCGGATCCGTCAACGGCGCAATGATCTTGAGCTGTTCGAGGACAGAACCGGGCCATCCATGAGTGACGATCAGGGGCAGTGCGTTCGCGTTCTTCGAGCGCACGTGAATGAAATGGATTTCCTGACCGTCGATTTGAGTCGAGAACTGTGGTAGTGCATTCAATTTCGTTTCGAGCGTGCGCCAGTCATACTCTCCGCCCCAATAACTCGCGAGCGCCTGTATCATCGCCAGCTGCACACCTTGCGACTGATCCGAAACGAGCTCACGGGACGGCCATCGCGTAGCCTTGATCCGTCGACGCAGATCGTCCAGTTCGGCATCAGGAACATGCACCTTCGGAAATGGAATAACCGAACTAGCACCGCTCGTAGGCGGCTGTGTCATGGTTGTCATGGCGAACACCCTCTCTTGAGAGACGGATAGCGTTGCTGGAACGGCCGCGAACGCTGCGGCCGAGAGGATAAAGCGATGGCGCCTCACTGGCGGCCTAAATCGTCAACCATCAGTCCCTACCGATCATCGTGGATGGAATCGAGTCCCGGGGATGGTCAGCCGATGATAGCACTTTGGAATAGAGCGCATCATTAACAACGTCGTAACGAAGCAGGCGGTGGCCGCTTCTTGGCCTTGGCATGCCGGAGGGGAGCTACATTGTGGCTCGATCGACGAACCTTACTCGACGCAGCTTTTGCGCGATGTCGCTAGAATCGCCATCAGAGCAACGCGCCTCAGCATGCACGTTGGCGATGTCGTCCTATTTCCGCGCACCTGGGTCGAATTGAACGGTGAGCGCGAAGCACGTGCGTCCGGCAGGATGGCTCCAGTCGGTGCGGCTCGTGTAGCCGCGCCAGCCCGTGTCCGACGCCGGTGTCGCGAACGTCGCGCACAGGCGATAGGTCGATGCACCGGTTCGCTGATAGTCGTACGGACGGTGCGTGACCGGATCGTCGGCGCTCGCCGGCGCAAACGAGGAGACCCGCCGCACGCTGTTCGGCAGCACAGCCGGAAGCGGCAGGCGATGCGCGCCGGCGGTCTTGCCGTAGTGCGTGTCGATCGCCGCGACGAGATCTTGCAGGTCGCTGACGCGGCGCTCGTCGAGTGCGACTAACCGCGCGTGACTGGGCGAGCCGGTGAGCCAGAAGCCGGCGCCGACGCCGCCCGCGACAAGCGCGACGACGGCGGTCGTGACGATCGTTTCGCGGTTCATCGCGCGGGCCGCGTGCGCAGGTCGGTGAGGTAGTACGCGAAGACGCCGCCGCTGAGCACGAGCACGACCAATGTGTCGAGGACGTAGCGCATCGTGAGCGCGCCGCGCAGGAAGTCGCTCAAGAACGCGATCCCGTCGCCGAGCGCGACGCACGCGGCGATCACGAGCGCGACGTACGTCAGCCAGGCGCGCACGCCGGAGTCCGCGGCCTCGGGCCGCGCCGCGAGTTCGCGGCGGATCACCCGGTGCAGGAGCGCGAAGACCGGGAACGCGACGAGCACGGTCGCGAGCTGCCACGAAACCTCGTTGATTAGCGCACCGTGCTCGTAGTAGTTCACGGGGTCCGGGAACATCCGCGCGATCAGCACGTAGAAGATCGAGCCGAGCGCGGTCGTCCAGAACCCGAGCGTGATGAAGTTGAGCAGGTAGTAGAACGCGTCGCGCGCCGAGACGCCGCCGCCTCCGCGCGCTGGCGGCACGACGCCGAGCCGCTCGCCGTAGTACGCCGAAAGCGCGCGGTACACGACGCGCTCCGACCATCCGTTCTGCTTGAGCAGTGCGACGAGCGCCGCATCCGGAACCGCCGCGTCTTTCGCGGTGCGGACGAAGCCCCGCAGTTCGCCGAGCCCGTCCTTCTGAAGTTCGTCCATGCCCAGAGGGTAGCGCGCCCGAGTGTCGCGAGGCGTCGGTAGTTCTACGGAGCGCTCAGATCGTCAGGAGGTCTTCCTCTTCGTACGGGCCGGCGCTCAGGACGGCGCGGAGCAGGGCCTCGATCCCGGGCGTGTTCCGGCGGTCGCCCGCGCGGCGGTCGATCTCGACGTCGAGCGGCGTCACGCGGCGGGGGCCGCGGCGGCGGTCGTAGGCGGGGGCCAAGTCGGAGTCAGGCACCGGTGTCCTTTCACCCAAGTAAAGCGCTCCCACCCGTCTTGTAAAGCTATCGTACGCACAGGTCGCTAGCTTGAGCCCGGCTATCCACAATTTTTTCAGGGCGACCCGGTCAGGTCGGCCGGCGCGACGATCGCGACGTCGTCGCGGTCGGCGCGGGCGGCGAATCGCTCGAGCGCCCGGAGCGAGCCGGGGCGCGCGTGGACCGCGACCGTCGCGACGCCGGTGCGGCGCGCGATCGCCAGCGCCTGCGCGAACAGGAAGTCGACGTAGGCGCTCTCCTCGCGTGCGTCGGCGACGACGTCGCGCGAGACGGCAGGCCGGCCGTGGGCCCGCGCGGCGCGGTAGAGCGCGTCGCTCTCGACCAGGTCGTCGAAGACGAAGCCGTCGCGGTTCGCGGCCAGGAGCGCGTCGGCGCGCGCGGGGTCGGCGGTCGAGCAGACGATCCCGGCCGCCCCGGCACGGCGCAGCGCGACGATTGCGCCGAGGTCGGCGCCGCCGCAGTCGACGAGCGCCGTCTTCCCGGCCTCACGTGCCGCGCGCAGCGCCGGCGCGCCGAGGTCGGGCGTGATCGCAACCGCGAGCGGAAACGGCTCGGCGAGGAACGGCGCCAGCGCCGCCGCGGCGCGGTCGGCCCCCACGACGAGCACCGCGACGCGCGGACGCTCGTGCCGCTCGTCGAACGCCGGTGGCGCCCAGCCCGCGGGGCGCGTCGCGACGGCGTGGTCCGGGTCGCCGTAGGGGTCCGGGTCGTCGTCGCCCGCGTCGAACGAGCCGCTCCCGCGCAGGGCCCGGTCGAGCGTGCGCGGGCGAATCTCCGCCGGCGGGATCGCCGCCGGCAGCGGCACCGGCCGCAGCGCGGTCGTTCCGTAGTGACGGCCGCCGGCAAAGCCGACCCCGATCGCGAGCAGCGACCCACCCAGGATCGTCGCCCAGATCAGATCAGCGGTTCTGCCCAACGCGCCGTTCGCTGGAGATCGCCCACACCAGCGCGACGAGCAGGAAGTTCGTGACCAGCGAGCTGCCGCCGTACGAGATGAACGGCAGCGTGATCCCGGTCAGCGGGAAGAGCCGCAGCACGCCGCCGACGATGATCAGAATCTGGAACCCGAAGACCGCGGCGAGCCCGGTGGCGAGCAGCTTGCCGTACTGGTCCGGGGTGCGCTGCGCGACGCGCAGCGCGCGCAGCACGACGGCGAGGAAGACCGCGAGCAGCGCGATCGCGCCGACGGCGCCCCACTCCTCGCCGAACGCCGCGTAGACGTAGTCGGTCGCGACCTCGGGGATGTAGTCGGGACGCCCGTGCCCGTAGCCGGTGCCGAACAGCCCGCCGCTGGCGAGCGAGAACAGCGACTGCACGGCCTGATAGCCGGCGCCGAGCGGGTCGTGGAACGGGTCCTTCCAGACCGCGATCCGCCGCTCGACGTACGCGTAGTGCGTCGACGCGAGCCACGCCGCGAAGCCGAACACGATGCTCGCGCCGGCGATGAGGTCGACGCGCCGCGTCGCGACGTAGAGCATCACGACGAACGTCGCGAGCAGCAGCGTCGCCATCCCGATGTCGCGCTCGAACACGAGAATCCCCATCGAGACGCCCCACCCGAGGAAGAGCGGGCCGAGGTACTTCGCGTTCGCGCGCACCGACCACGGCCGCGTGCGCGCGATGACGTCGGCCGTTTCCGCCAGGTACGACGCCATGAACAGCACGACGAGCAGCTTGATGACCTCGACCGGTTCGAACTGCACCGGCCCGAGCCGAATCCAAAGCCGCGCCCCGTTGACCTCCTGGCCGAACAGCGCGAGCGCGACGAACAGCACGATCGTCCCGAGGATCCAGATGTACTTGTACGCGGCGAGGACGCGGAAGCGCGCGAACATCGGGCCGGCCGCGACCGCGAGCACGAGCGAGAACGCGAGCCAGATGATCTGTTTGTGCGCCAGCTCCGGCGAGAGCCGCGCGACGACGGCGAGGCCGATCGACGCGAGCAGCACCGCGAGCGCCGGGAGCGTGTCGTCGCGCGTGACGCCGGCCGGGCGCAGCAGCGGCCAGGCCAGTGCGAGCAGCGCGAGCACCGCCGGGAGCCAGCTCGGCAGCAGCGCGCCGACCGGCGCCAGCCGAAGCGTCAGCGCGGCGAGGACGAGGGCGACGACCATCGGCGCGCACGCCCGCAGGCGTGAAAACGCCTCCGTCATCCTGAGCTTGTCGCCGTCATCCTGAGCTTGTCGAAGGACGGATCACGTGGCGGCGAACATCGAGTGGAGCATCAGGATCGCGACGATCGTCGCGGCCAGGATCGCGGCGAGCGCGAGCACGGCGTCGCGCATCTGCGGGCGCCGGCTCGACGACTCGGGCGCGACCTCGTGGAACGCGCGCCCGACGATCACCGTCCCGGCGCCGTCGCCGCGAATCCCGGCGATCGCGAGCAGCCGCGCCGTGACGTCCTCGGACGACGCCGAGACGCGCAGCGCGTCGGCGATCTCGTCCTCGTCGAGCAGCTCGTGCAGCGCGCCGCTGGAGAGCACGAGTGCGTCGCCGTGCATCAAGCGCAGGTGGGCGAGCGCCGGCTCGAGCGTCGGCTGCGTCCCGAGCGTGCGCGTCAGCAGCCGCAGCTGGCCCTCGCCGATCGTGTCGTCGGTCGTCAGCGTCGTGAGCGCGCCGTCGCGGCCGAGGTAGGCCCGCGTCGCCCCGACGTGGCCGACGAAGGCATGGTCGCCGACGATCAGCGCAGCGGTCAGCGAGGTGCCCGAGGCGACGTAGTCGTCGGTGCTGCCGGAGTGGGCGTAGACGCGGGCGTTGGCCGCCGAGAAGGCGGCGGCGAGGGAAGTGCGGGGGTCGCGGCGCTCGCCGCGGACGCGGCGCTTGAGGCTGTCGCGGACGGCCTGCGCGGCGACGGTCGGTGCGGAGCGTTCTCGGATGCGGCCGAACCCGTGGGCGACGGCGAGCAGCACGATCCCGGGCGCCACGATCTCGGCGACGTATGCCTCGTCGCCGCCGCGCTGCGGGACCCCGGGCCGCGACCCGACCGCTATCTCCATGCTCCGACTCCTCGAAAGACGAGGGCTGCCGACCCAACCGCGACTTCGTCGTCGACCGCCAGCCGCCGCGGTTCGGCGACGGCGATGCCGTCCACCGTGGTCCCGTTGCGACTGCCCAAGTCCTCGACGTAGACGCCGTCGTCCCGAATCTCGATTCGCGCGTGCAACCGGCTCACCCGCGGATCGTCGAGTCGGAGATCGGCGCTGGGCGCCCTCCCAACTAGAATACGCCTTCCGAAGCGGTATGTCTTGATCGTTCCCGCGTGGGCGACGGTCAACTCGATGCCGGTCGGGATCGCGGCCTCGATCGCGCGGGCCGGCGGCGCGCCGCGGCGGTCGCGCACGAGGGCGACGTAGGCGATGTACGCGCACGAGAAGCCGAGCGTGACCAGCCGCGGATCGGTCACCTCACGCCGCCTCGACGACCTTCAGCGGCGTGTCGCCGATCGTCAGCGTCTGACCGCGGTCGAGCCGCGAGCGCCGCACCTCGACGCCGTCGACGAACGTTCCGTTCGACGAACCGACGTCCTCGACGCTCCAGCCCGTCCCGTCGGCGACGATCTTCGCGTGGTGGCGCGACGCGCGCGCGTCGCGCACGACGACGCCGTTGTCGTCGGCGCGCCCGAGCGTCAGCCCGTCGGCGAGCGCGACCCGCGTGCCGTCGGGGCGCTCGAGCGCGAGCGTTTGAACGCGTTCGTCGACGACGGCTTCGATCGCGAGCGAGCCGGCGACGACGTCGGGGTCCTCGTCGAGGACGACGCGCACGCCGTCGGCGCGCTCGGCGGCGAGCGCCTCCCGCAGCATCGCGCTCCACCGTCCTTCGAGAAAGTCGCGGTCGTCGGCGAAGCGCGCGTAGTCGGTCGGGTGAACGCGCACGAGGAACAGGTCGCCCGGCGCGGCCTGCGCGGTCGCGACGAGGCGGCGGCCGATCTGCGCCGGGTCGAGCGCGCTCGGAAAGACGCGCGCGAACGCGTCCTCGACGACGCGCGCGCAGGCGGTCTCGATCCGCGCGAAGACGTTCACGGCGTGCGCGTCATCCGCGCGACGAAGAAGCCGTCACGCCCCTCGATCCCCGGCGGAACGAGCAGATCGCCCGAAGCGACGGTGAACGGCGCGTAGCGCGCGGGCAGCGGCGCGCGCGCGAAGTCGGGGTGCTCGGCGAGGAACGCGTCGACGACGTCCTCGCCCTCGCGCCGGTCGGTCGAGCAGACCGCGTAGACGAGGACGCCGCCGGGCTTCACCGAGCCGGCTGCCGCGCGCAGCAGCTTCCGCTGCGTCGCGGCCATGCGGTCCGGGTCGTCGGGCTGCTTGCGCCAGCGCGCCTCCGGTTGGCGGCCGAGAATTCCCAGACCCGAGCACGGCGCGTCGAGCAGGACGTAGTCAGCGTCGGCCGACGCGCGCATCGTCGCGACGTCGCCGACGACGAGCGCGACCGACGCGATTCCCGCTTCCTCCATCCGGGCGCGCGTCTGGGCGACCTTGCGCGGGTCGTCGTCGACCGCGAGAACCGTCGCCTTGTCGCGCGTGCGGCTCGCGATCTGCAGCGTCTTGTTGCCGCGCCCGCAGCACAGCTCGACGATCCGCGCGCCGGGCTGCGGGTCGAGAACGTCGACCGGGAACGCGGCGGCTTCGGCGTGGACGTGCCAGCGGTGGTTCGCGAGCCGCTCGACCTCGCCGGGCGGCGCGGCCGAATCGAGGATCAGCACGTCCTGCGCGAACGCGCTCGGCGACGTCGCGATGCCGGCAACGTCGAGCGCCGTCTGCGCGCCCTCGCGCGAGACGTTGCGCAGGTCGACGCACAGGCCGAACGCGGCCGGCGCGTTGACGCCGGCGAGGATCGGGTCGAGCCGCTCCGCGCCGAAGCGCTCGCGCCAGTGGCTGACGACCCAGGTCGGCAGCGAGACGCGCGTGGCGAGGTCCGCGTCGCGCGCCGGTTCGGTCGCGACGCGCCGCAGCACCGCGTTGACGAGCCCGGCCGTTCCCTTGTGGCCATACTTGCGCGCCAGTCCGACACTCTCGGAGACGGCCGCGTACGCCTCGACGCCGTGCATCGCGCGCAGCTGGTACGTGCCCAGCCGCAGAATCTCGGCGATCGGCTGCGGGAGCGTCTTGGCGCGCTCGCCGACGTACGGCTGCAGCTCGTGGTCGAGGAGGCGGCGCATCTTGATCGCCCCGTACGCGAGCTCGGTGGCGAATGCGCGGTCGCGCGGCGCGAGGTCGGTGCGGCGCAGCCGGTAGTCGAGCGCCTCGCGCGCGCCGCGCGGGTTCGGCCCGAACACGTCACGCACGACCTGCAGCGCGACCTCACGCGCGGTCGGCGGCTTTACCGCCGCGCTCACGACGACACCTCGGCAAACCGGCGCTGCGCGTACGCCTCGCCGGACATCGGCCCACGGTTCGGCGCGATGACCCGGTCGAAGACGACTGCGCCGTCGGACGTCGTGTGGTAGGGAAGCCGCGCGTCGGCGAGGTCGTCGCGCGAGGCGGCGTGCGCCGCGACGAGCTTGAGCGGTTCGCCGTCGTACTCCGTGCGGGCGAGCGGTTGCGGGGCGAGCGCGCGCACGAGGTTCACGACCTCCGCCGCCGGGCGGCTCCAGTCCACTACGAGGTCGTCCTTGCGCAGCGGACGCGTCGCGGTGCGCGCGATTTCGGCGCCCGAGATGCCGCGTTCGCGCGCGACCACCGTCTGCGGCTTGCGTTCCAGCGTGCCGGCCGCGTAGCGGTCGAGCGCCTTCACAACCATCGCCGCGCCGCGCTCCGCGAGACGGTCGTGGAGTTCGCCGTACGTTTCGGTGGCGCCGAGCGGCGTGCGTTCTTGCAGCAGCACGTCGCCGGTGTCCATGCCGGCGTCCATCGCGATGATCGTCACACCAGTCTCGGTGCGGCCGTCGCGGATCGCCGACTGCAGCGGCGTCGAGCCACGGTAGAGCGGCAGCAACGACGGGTGCACGTTGAACGCGACCGGGACGAGGTCGAGCAGCGCCTGCGGGACGATCTTTCCATACGAGGCGACGACGAACGCGTCGGCACCGAGCGCGCGCGCTTCGTCGACGAACGGCTTCAGCTTCTCGGGAGTGAGCACGCGCAGGCCCTGTTCGTGCGCGGCCCGTTTCACCGGCGTCGCGGCGAGCTTGTGGCCGCGCCCGGCGGGGCGATCGGGTTGCGTGACGACCGCGACGACCTCGTGCCGTGCGGCGGCCGCGTCGAGCACCGGGACGGCGAACTCGCTCGTGCCGAAGACGAGGAGCTTCAGCGCGTCCCCGCGGCGACGGCCTCGGCCTCCGCGACTTCCTCTTCCGTCATGGCGGCGCGCAGGTTCTTCACCTTGTCGATGTAGAGCACGCCGTCGAGGTGGTCCATCTCGTGCTGCAGGCAGCGCGCGAACCAGCCGTTCGCGTCGTACGTCGTCTTCTTCCCGTGCCGGTCGAGCGCGGTGCAGACGACGTGTTCGAAGCGCGTGACCTCACCGACCATCCCCGGAACCGACAGGCAGCCTTCGGTCGCCTCGACCTCGCCTTCGGTGAGCGTGAACTTCGGGTTGATCATCACGAGCGGACCGTGCGCGTCGTCGTCGTCCTGCAGGTCGACGGTGAAGATCCGCTTCGAGACGCCGACCTGCGGCGCGGCGAGCCCGATCCCCGGCGCGTCGTACATCGTCTCGAACATGTCGTCGAGCAGTTGCTGGAACATCGGGTCGGCGATCTCGGCCGGATCGACCTTCTTCGCGACCTTGCGCAGGGTGGGGTGCCCCTCGGTGATGATCTCGCGGATATACGCCATGACTGCCTCAACGAAAACCGGCGGACGAACCCTTTAGGTTCCGCCCGCCGGCCTCGAAGCCCTAGGGTTGCCCGCCTAACTCGGTTGGCCTATCGCTTAGCCCAGGCGATGCACCAGCCGTTCGGGCTGATCGTCCCGGTCACGATCGTGCACCCCTTGGGCGCCCGGAAGAACCGGCAGCCCGCGCACTTCTTTCCGCCCGGCCCCGGCTTGTCTTGGTAGTGGAACTGCTTCTTGTTGTCGGCGGCCTGCGCGGTCGAGAGCGTCGCGCCGACGCCTAGCGCGACGAGCGGGAGGGCGACGAGGCGCTTGAGCACCCGCCGGCGCGAGACGAACGATCTCTGATCCTGTGATTCCACGCGCGCTCCTTCGTAAGCGGCCCGTAATATCGGTACGGGTAGGATGCCTCTACGATGCGCGTTTTCGCCGGCGCCCTCCTCGCGCTGTTCGCAACCGGTCCCGACCTGGCGGGAGCGGGGAGCCTCGCCGTGACGCTCGACGCGCATCCCGCACCGAAGTCGTGCGCCGTGGTGAGCACCG
This sequence comes from Vulcanimicrobiota bacterium, assembly GCA_019233415.1. Lineage (GTDB taxonomy): Bacteria > Vulcanimicrobiota > Vulcanimicrobiia > Vulcanimicrobiales > Vulcanimicrobiaceae > Vulcanimicrobium. The sequence goes on along the minus strand of JAFAMK010000128.1, from coordinate 3,458 downwards.
CGACGATCGTCGCATACGACGCGACCACCGCGCGCGAAGTCGCATACCGTTTCGTACGCAGCGACGGCACGAGCTCGCCGACCGGGCGGATCGCATTCAGCGGTGAGGGCGCTGTCGCGCAGTCGGTGCGCGACACGTGGACGCCGCGCGGCACGCCGGCGTGGGTCAGCCTGGAGATCGTCGCGCCGCAGCGCATCCGTTCGCGCCGCGTTGCGGTCGCGTCACGGTGTGCGCGCCGCATGATCGCGGCGACGCACTAGCCAAAGAGACGAATGTGTCGACTCAAACGATGACGCCGCCGCGCTTCTTCACGCGCGAAGACGGCCGAGCGCGCGTCGGCATCCCGTTCTGGAACGGGCTTCTGTCCGCGCTCGCCGCGGCGGCGATCGGGTTCGCGGCGGCGTTCGTCGCGACGATCGTGCTGCTGTTCGGCGTGATCCTCGTCACGGGCCGCGAGCCGTCGCTGAACGCCGGTCATCCGGTCGTCGCGACGACCGAGGTGATCTTCTACGTCGCCGGCGGCTGGTTCGCGTGGTGGCGCCTGCGTTCGACGGGTCGTGCGCCGTTCCGTGCGCTCGACGCGCACGCGTGGCGCACGATCCTGCTCGGCATCGCCGCGCTGCTCGTCGTACGCGTCGCGACGGTGATTCAGCTCGTCCTCACCGCGCAGACGAAGCACGTGCAGACGGGGTTCGAGCACTTCGACGTCGTCTCGAAGGTGCCGGGCTTCACCGCCCTCTCGATCGGGCTCGCCGTCCTCTCGCTCGTCATCGTCGGACCGCTCGCCGAGGAGATCACGTTCCGCGGCCTGCTGTTCGGCGCGCTCGCGCCGAACCTCGGCGTGCTCGGCAGCGCGCTCGTGACCGCGGTGCTGTTCGGCGCCGCGCACGGCGACTGGGTGCTCTTCCCCTCGCTCGCCGCGCTCGGCTTCATCTCCGCGCTCGCCTATGCAGCGACCGGCAACCTCTGGGTCTCCGTGATCCTGCACGTGCTCAACAACGCGCTCGGCGCCAGCTTCCTGGTCGCCGACTCACTCCATCACGGCTAAAGAATATACGACGACAGGTCCGAGTTGCCCGCGATCGCGTCGAGGCGCGTGCGGACGTATGCGGCGTCGATCACGATGCTGCCACCCTCTTCGGGTGCGCGGAACGCGATCTCGTCGAGGACGCGTTCGAGTACGGTGTGCAGGCGCCGCGCGCCGATGTTCTCGGTCTGCTCGTTGACGCGCGTCGCGATCTGCGCGATCTCGGCGATCGCGTCGGGCGTGACCTCGAGGTCGACCCCGTCGGCGCCGAGCAGCGCCTTGTACTGACCGATCAGTGCGTTCTCCGGCTGCGTCAGGATGATCTCGAAGTCGGCCGCGGTCAGCGAACCCAGCTCGACCCGCACCGGGAACCGCCCCTGCAGCTCCGGGATCAGGTCGGACGGCTTCGAGACGTGGAACGCACCGGCCGCGATGAAGAGGACGTGGTCGGTCGAGAGCGGGCCGTGCTTCGTCTGCACGGTGCTGCCCTCGACGATCGGCAGGATGTCGCGCTGCACGCCTTCGCGCGAGACGTCCGGACCGCGCGCGCCCTCGCGCCCGGCGACCTTGTCGATCTCGTCGATGAAGACGATCCCGTGCTCGCCGGCGCGGCGCAGCGCCTCGCGCTTGACCGCGTCCATGTCGATCAGCTTCTCGGCTTCCTGCTGCTGGAAGACGCGCCGCGCGTCGGCGACGGTCACCTTCTTGCGCACGCGCTTCTTCGGCAGCAGCCCGCCGAGCATCTCGCCCATGTCGCCGCCCGGCGCGCCCGGTTCGCCGCCGCCGATCATCCCGATCGGCAGTTGCGCCGCCTCCTCGACCTCGATCTCGATCAGCCGCACGTCGTAGAAGCCGCGCTCGACGTCGGCCTTGGCGCTCGCGCGTAGCTGCGCCGCCTCGTCGTCGGGGAGCGTGCGCGTCGCGGTCTGCGTCGTCGCCGCCGCCTGCGGCTGGTTGAAGTTGCCGAAGATCGAGCCGAGCGACGCCGCGAACGGGTTCGTCTGCTGCGGCTGCTGCGTCTGCGTCTCGGGGTGCAGTACGTCGACGATCCGCTCGACCGCGGCCTCGTCGGCCGCCTCCTGCACGTCGGCGCGGCGCTCGTCGGAGACCATTCGCACCGCGGCCTCCGCGAGGTCGCGCACCATCGACTCGACGTCGCGCCCGACGTAGCCGACCTCGGTGTACTTCGTCGCCTCGACCTTGATGAACGGCGCGCCGGCCAGCGTCGCGAGCCGCCGCGCGATCTCGGTCTTGCCGACCCCGGTCGGCCCGATCATCAGGATGTTCTTCGGCGCGACCTCGCGCCGCACGTTCTCCGGCAGCCGCTCGCGCCGGTACCGGTTGCGCATCGCGACCGCAACGGCACGCTTCGCGTCCGCCTGTCCGACGATGTAGCGATCGAGCTCCGCCACGATCTCCCGCGGCGTTAAATCCTGAGCTTGTTTCACAGCGAGAGCACTTCGACGTTGTCGTTGGTGTAGATGTCGATGCGGCCGGCGATGCGGAGCGCCTCGCGCGCGATCTCCGCGGCGTCGAGCGGCGAGTGGCCGAGCAGCGCCATCGCGGCGGCCTGCGCATACGGGCCGCCGCTCCCGATCGCGGCGACGCCTTCATCCGGTTCGATGACGTCGCCGGTTCCGCTCAGCACGAACAGGTGCTCCGGCGTTCCGACGATCAGCAGCGCTTCGAGCCGGCGCAGCGCGCGGTCCTGACGCCAGTCCTTTGCCAGCTCGACCGCGGCGCGCACGACGTTGTCCTTGTACGCGCCCATCTTCGCCTCGAACTTCTCGAGCAGCGTGATCCCGTCGGCCGCGCCGCCGGCGAACCCGGCCAGCACTTTGCCGTCGGCGATCGTGCGGACTTTGCGGGCGCCGTGCTTCATCACGGTCTTGTCGACCGTGACCTGTCCGTCGCCGGCCATCGCGATCTTGCCGTCGCGCCGGACGGCGCAGATCGTCGTGGATCGAATGTGCATGTGGCCTAGCTACTCGCCGCGAGCGGGCGAGGTTGCACGGCCGCAGCGAACGCATCCAACCGGGCAAGCGCACGTGCGGCGAGCTGGGCGCGGCGCTCGCGCTTGTCGCGGATCGTCCGGTCGAGCGGCGAGAAAAACGTCCAGGTGACGTTCGCCGGCTGGAAGTCGGGCGAGTCGGTGTTCTGCAGGTGCGCGACGACCGCGCCGAGCGCGGTGTCGGCGGGAATTGCGACCGCCGGTAGACCGAGCCGCTCGCGCGCCGCGGCGATTCCGGCGATCGTCCCGCACGCGGCGGCTTCGACGTAGCCTTCGGCGCCGGTGATCTGTCCCGCGAAGCGAATCCGCGGGTTCGCGCGCAGCCGCAAGTCGGGGCCGAGCAACCGCGGCGAGTCGATGAACGTGTTGCGGTGCATCACGCCGAGCCGCAGCCACTCCGCGTTCGCGAGCCCCGGCAAT
>JAFAMK010000077.1 GCA_019233415.1 Vulcanimicrobiota bacterium | reverse complement strand
TGAGATTCGACTATGAATTCGACTACCACTGGTCGTACCCGCCAACCGTGAACACGCGGGAAGTCAACGACGTCGTGCGCGCGGTCGGTCGGCGCGAATTGGGCGCGGAGAACGTGATCGAGCACGATATCGTCATGTGGGCCGAGGACATGTCGTTCATGCAGGAGGTACGACCTGGTGCGTACTTCGTCGTCGGCTCGCGCGGCGACGAGCGCACCGCGTTCCCGCACCACAACGCGCGCTTCGACATCGACGAGCGCGCGCTCGACGTCGGCTACCGGATGATGGTCGCGCTCGGCCTGGAGGGGTGAGAGACGGCTCACTTCTCAGGCTGTTCTCACCAAAACCCTGAACCTTTGCCAGCCCGCAAGCGTACATTCGAGCAATCCCATCACGAGGAGTGACCGTGTACGCACCTCAGACTCAGCCCGTTCCCGCGCCGATCGCCGTCCGGCTCATCGGCGTTCTCGATGCCGACTTCGTGGACGATTTCAGCACGCTCGCGCGCGGGCTCGCCGGCCGTGACGGCGGCATTCTGGTCGTCGACGTCCGCGATCTGCAGGTGCCGGCCGAAGCCCACATGAGCGCGCTCGCCGCCGCTGTCGCGAGCGCCCGCGCCGAAGGGCGCGACGTGCGGCTCGACGCCCGCAGCCTGCACTGGAAGCGCGTGGCGAAGAAGAATCTTTCCGCGCAGCCGTTGGTTGACGCGGAACTTCGTTCCGACGTCCGCCGCACCGTCATCATGGCGCACTCCACCGCGAAGCGAAAGAAGACGTAAAGGGAATTCTAAGGCGCGCACGACGCGCCATTTGGACAATGACAGGCGCCCCGGGATGGCCTATGGTTGGGGTTCCGATGCGCCACGAAGAGCATGACGCATGCGGGGTCGGGTTTCTGGCCGACCTCTCCAACAAGGCGTCGCACCGAATCGTCCGCCTCGCGCTCGACGCCGTCGGCGCGATGGAGCACCGCGGAGCGCGCGCCGCGGACGGCCGCACGGGCGACGGCGCGGGGATTCTGCTCGAGACGCCCCGCGCCGTGTTCCAGCGCGAGCTGGCGCAGGCACACGTGCGTGTCCCCGAGCAGCACCTCGCCGCGGTCTGCGTCTTCCTGCCGGCCGGCGAGGACGCGGCGGCCGCGATGCGCGCGAAGATCGAGCACGCGATTCGCGTCGAGACCGTCAAGCCGATGCGCTGGCGGGTTCCGCCGGTCGATCGCGCGGTGCTCGGGAAACAAGCCGCGTCGAACGCGCCCTCGTACGAGCAGCTGCTGGTCGACGTCGGCCCCGGCAACGCGCGCGAGCGGATGCGCTCGGTGCGCCGCGGGGTCATCCGCACGCTGCGCGAGGAGGGCGACCTCGCGACGCTGGTCAGCGCTTCGCCGACGACGATCGTCTACAAGGGCCTGCTCTCGTCGAGCGAACTGGGCGCGTACTTCGCCGACCTGCGCGACCCGGCGTGCGCGTCGCGCTTCGCGGTCTTCCACCAGCGCTTCAGCACGAACACCTCGCCGAGCTGGCGGCTCGTGCAGCCCTTCGGGATCGTCGCGCACAACGGCGAGATCGACACGATCACCGGCAACCGCGCCTGGATGCGCGCGCGCGGCATCATCTCGCCGCGCGGCGCGAGCGACTCGCTCGAGTTCGACGTCGCGCTGGACGCGATGGTCGGCGCCGGCTACCGCGTCGACGAAGCGGTCGACTTCATGCTCTCGCCCGCGGTCGGCGACGACGACCGGCTGCGCGCCTACTACGACGCGCACATTCCGACGATCGAGCCGTGGGACGGCCCGGCGGCGATCGTCTTCGCGGAAGGCGACCGCGTCGGCGCGGCCCTCGACCGCAGCGGCTTCCGCCCGCTGCGCTGGTGCCGCACGGAGTCCGGCACGGTGCTCGCCGCATCCGAGGCGGGCGTCGTCGACTTCGGCGACGACCCGGTCGCCGAGCGCGGCCGGCTCGGCCCGGGCGAGCGGATCGTCGTGCGCTTCGCAACCGGCGAACTGATCCGACCCGACGCGTTCCGCGCGCTGCGCCGCGAAAGCGCGGACTTCCGCGCGACCGTGCGCTCGTGGCGCTTCGAGCTGCCGGCGGACGATGCGCCGCGCGCGGTCGACGCCGCGGCGCTGCGGCGCGACCTCGTACGGTTCGGGTACACCGCCGACGAGCTGAAGCAGGTCGTCGCGCCCCTCGCCGGCGGGACGGAGCCGATGTGGTCGATGGGCGACGACGCCGCGCTCCCGTTCCTCGAACGGCGAATGCCCGTCACCGAGTATCTGCGACAACGGTTCGCGCAGGTGACGAACCCGCCGATCGACGCGCTGCGCGAAGGGTTCGTCTTCGACATGCGCGCGATGGTCGGGAGCGGCGACACGAACGGCGACGTCCCCGCGCCGGGGAGCATCGTCGTCGTCGACACCGCGCTGCTCGACGAAGGCGCGTTCGACGCGCTCGCCTACGACGCGCGGCTCGTCCCGCACCGCATGGTGCTCGACTGCGCCGGCACGTCGCTGCGCGCGCGCATTGCCGCAATCTGCGACGAAGCCGAGCGCGCGGTCCACGACGGCGCGACGTATCTCGTGCTCGACGACCGCGGCACGGCGCTTCCGGTGCCGGCCGTCCTCGCGGCCGGCGCGGTCCACCAGCGGCTGACCGCTGCCGGCCTTCGCATGCAGGCCTCGATCGCGGCGTGCGACGGGTTCGCGCGCGACGCGCACGCGTGCGCAGCGGTGATCGCGGCCGGTGCGAACGTCGTCGCACCGTGGCTCGCCGCGCGCGCCGCGTCCGCCGAGCAGGTTTCGGCCGCGGCGCTGCTGGCGACACTGCGCACGGGCCTGGTGAAGATTCTCGCGAAGCTCGGCATCTGCACGCTGCGCTCGTACGTCGGTGCGCAGACGTTCGAGACGCTCGGGCTCGCGCACGAGCTGGTCGAGCAGTGCTTCCCCGGCATGAGCGCGCACGTCCCGGCCCTCGGGTTCGATGAACTCGAAGACGATCTGCGCGCATGGGACGCGCTCGCGCGCGACGGCGGCGAGCCGCCGCAGCGCGGGCTGTTCCGCTACCGGCGCGAGGGCGTGCGCCACCACTACGACCCGCCGCTGCTGAAGAACCTGCGCAAGACGATCGTCGCGCGCGACGAGGCCGCATTCCTCACGCTCTCCGACGAGCTCGAAGCGCGCGAGACGATCGCGCTGCGCGACCTCGTCGAGCCGGTCGCCATCGGCGATCCGGTTCCGCTCGACGAGGTCGAGCCGGAAGAAGCGATTCTCGCGCG
>JAFAMK010000448.1 GCA_019233415.1 Vulcanimicrobiota bacterium | reverse complement strand
CGATCCGTCCGACCCGCTGCACACGCCGGCCGACGTCGACGCGACCGCGCTGCGCACGGTCGACGGCCGCGCGGTCCGCGTCGGCGACGTCGCGCACGTCGCGCTCGCGTACCCCGATCCGCCGACCGAGATCGTGCGCGTCGACGGGCGCACCGGGATCGCGATCGCGGTGCAGGCGAAAGAAACGTCGTCGCTGACCGACCTCGGTCCCGAAGTCGCCGATGCACTCGCGCACGAGCGCGGTGGCTGGCCGGCCGGGACGCGCGCGACGCTGATCGCCGATCAGCCGCGCTCGGTCGACGACCGCATCGCCGACTTCGGTTTGAATTTGCTCCTCGCGGTCGTCATCGTGACCGGGCTGGTCGCGCTGTTCATGGGCTTGCGCAACGGAATTCTCGTCGGCGTCACCGTCGTGCTGACGATCATCCTGACGTTCGGCGTCATCAAATTCCTCAGCGTCGACATCAACCAGATCAGCGTGCTCGCGCTGATCATCTCGCTCGGGATCATCGTCGACGCGGGGATCGTCTCGATCGACGGGATCGAGCACCGCCTGCGCGCGGGCGACGACCAGCGCACCGCCGCGGCGCGCGGCGTCGCGGACCTGTGGATGCCGCTGCTGACCTCGACGCTCGTCGCGATGTCGTCGTTCCTTCCGTTCCGGCTGATGGGCGGCGGGATCGGGGACTTCGTGCGTGACCTCGCGGTCGTCACGTGCGTCTCGCTCGCCATGTCGCTCGTCGTCGCGTACCTCGTGACGCCGATCCTCGGCGAGTGGTTCGCCGCGCCGTCGTCGCGCGCCGGACACCGCTCGCCGTTCGACCGGCTCCTCGACTGGATGCGCGCGGGCTACGCGCCGTTCGCGACGGCCGCGCTGCGCCACGCCTGGCTGACCGTCGGCGCCGCCGTCGTCGCGGTGATCGTCGCGGTTGCATGGATGCCGCGCCTGGGCGTGCAGTTCTTCCCCTCGGCCGACCGCGCGCAGTTCTTCATCGCGGTCAACGCGCCGGACGGCACCGACATTCGCACGACCGAACGGATCGTCGCGCAGGTCGAGTCGGTCGTGCGCGCGCAGCCGGGTGTCACCGCCGTCGGCTCGTTCGTCGGTGCCGGCGCGCCGCGCTTCTACTACAACGTGCTCTCGGAGCAGCCGAAGCCGTCGTACGCGCAGATCCTCGTCGACACGGCCGACATCGCGAGCGCGAACCGGCTCGTGCCGCTGCTGCAGCAGTCGCTGCGCACGCAGGTCGCCGGGGCGCGCATCGACGTCAAGAAGCTCGAACAGGGGCCGCCGGTCGGCTCACCGATCCAGTTCCGCCTGCAGGGCGACGACCCGGGCGCCCTCGCGGCCGCGTCCGCGGCGATCCGCGCGCGGCTTGCGGCGATCCCGGGCGCGGTCGCCGTGCGCGACTCGCTCGGCCAGCCCACGACGACGCTCGCCGCGCACGTCGACGCCGACCGCGTCGCGCAGACGGGGGCCAGCCAAGCCGACGTGCAGCGGCTCGTCGCGCTGGCGTTCGGCGGCGCGGAGGCGACCGCGATTCGCGAGGCCGATCGCCAGACGCCGGTCGTCGTGCGGCTCCCGGCCGCGCTGCGGCGCGACGCGGGCGGGTTCGGCGCGCTCGCCGTCCCGACCGCCGCCGGCGGAACCGTTCCGCTCGCGGAGTTGGCGACGCTCGGCCCCGCGACGCAGACCTCGGTCGCGACCTACCGCGACGGCTCGCCGACCGTCACCGTCTTCGCCGACGTGGAGGGCCGCCTCGCGTCACAAGTCCTCGCGGACTTCCGTCACTCTGGGGTGACACTCGCGCTCGCCCCCTCGGTACGTCTGAGCATCGCCGGCGAAGATGAGCAAACGACGAAGTCGTTCCGAAACCTCGCCGTCGCGGTCGTCGTAGGACTGTTGCTCAACCAGATGATCCTGCTGTGGGAGTTCCGCACCATGCGGCTCTCGCTGGTGGTGCTGAGCGCGGTCCCGCTCGGACTCGTCGGCGCGGTCACGGGGCTCGCTCTCACCGGTCAGCATTTCGGCTTCGTCGCGTCGCTGGGGATTTCGAGTCTAGGCGGGATCGTCACCAATCACGCGATCGTGCTGTTCGAGTATGCGAAGAGGGAAATGGAGGCGGGGGAACCCATGGAACGCGCGCTGATCCTGGCCGGAACGACTCGTCTGCGGCCGATCCTGCTCACCGTGGTCGCATCGATCGCGGGACTCTTGCCGCTCGCGCTCTCCTCACAGACCCTCTGGCAGCCGTTCTGCTGGGCCGTGATCTTCGGCCTGGGCGGCTCGATGCTGATGACCCTCGTCGCGATCCCGGCGATCTACCGCATCGTCGGCGGCCGCGGCGCGGCCCAGCCGCGCGACGCGAACGTGCACCTCGCCGCGCCGCGGCGCGAACCGGCGGGTGCCGTGTCGTGACCGACGAGGCGCTCTTCTACCGCCGCTTCGTCAGCGACGTGCGCCGCTGCGCGGGCGGCCGCGCGCCGACCGCGGTCGCGGAGATCGAGCGGCGCATCCGCGTCGCGATGATCGCCGCGCCGGGGCAGCGCGAGCGGCGCTGGGCGCGCGTCGTCGCCGCCGTCGCCGATCTGCTCGCGCGCTTCGCCGGCGGCGACCAGGAGGCGGAGGCGGCGGCGCTTGCGCGGCTGCGCGAGTTCGTGCGCGAGAACGCGGACCTCGGCCGCCCGCACGACGTCGCGATCACCGACTTCCGCTTCGACACGAAGGTCGAGAGCGTGCTGGTCGACGGCGCCGGTCGCGCCTATCTGATCCTTGCGCACCGGCCGGGGACGCCGCGGCGCCGCCCGCCGGAGCCCGCGCTCGAAGAGATCGTGCCGGGTCCGACGCGGCGGCTCGCCGAGTGGGCCGTCTTCGGGCTGTGCGGCGGCGCCGCGGCCGCGGCGCTGTGGTTCGCGTTCGTCGTGCCGGTTTGATTCTTCGGCTGCTGCCGATCCTCGGCATCACCTTCATCGACATCCTCGGGTTCAGCATCATGATCCCGCTGCTTCCGTTTTTCGTGAAGCAGTTCGGCGCGCCGGATGTTGCCGTCGGTTTCGTCATCTCCGCGTTCTCGGTCTGCCAGCTGATTGCGGGACCGGTGTGGGGAAACGTCAGCGACCGCATCGGGCGCAAGATGGTGCTGATCGTCTCGCAGGTCGGTTCGACGATCGCGTGGACGATGCTCGCGCTCGCGCGCTCGATCCCGCTCGTGCTCGTCTCGCGCGCGCTCGAAGGGTTCAGCGGCGGGAACATCGGCGTCACGCAGGCGTATGTCGGCGATCTCGTCGAGCCGAAGCGGCGCGGCGAAGCGTTCGCGTACGTCGGCGCCGCGTTCAGCGCGGGGTTCGTGTTCGGTCCTGCGACGGGCGGCTGGCTCGCCGAGCACTACGGCTACGCGGTGCCGTTTCTCGTCGCCGCCGCGCTGCAGTTGATCACGCTGGTCGTGACCATCTTCATGCTGCCCGAGTCGCGCAGCAAAGCGCAGAACGGCGACGCCGCGGAGAGCGCGGTCAGCGTGCGCGACATCGCGCGCGCGCTCGTCGACCGCGCGGTCGCGCCGGTGCTGTGGCTGCGGCTGGTCTACACCTTCGCGATGTACGGCTGGTTCGCGTCGATGACGCTGATCCTGCACGCGCAGCTCGGCTGGGGCGTCGGCGAGGTCTCGTTCGTGTTCGCCGGCTTCGGCATCTTGCAAGTCGTGCTGCAGCTGGCCGTCGTCGGGCGGCTCGTCGACGCGATCGGGAACCGCACCGCGACGAACGCCGGGCTCGCGCTGTGCACCGGCGCGTTCATGCTCGTCCCGTTCGCGCACACGTTCGTCCTCGCGGTCGTCCTGCTCGTGTTGTTCGGGACGGGGCTGAGCATCCTCAACTCCGCCTTCCCCGCGCTCGCCTCGGAGGTCGCGCCGGACGACCGACGCGGGACCGTGCTCGGCGCCGTTTCGGGTATCGACAGCTTGGCCGGCTCGGTGATGCCGCCGATCGTCACCGGAGTGCTCGGCATGTTCGGCGTGGCGCCGGCCGCGGCGATCATGGTCACGCTCGTCGTGGTCGCGCTCGTCATGGGGCTCCTGCAAGCACGCGGGGCAGCCGAGCCCTGTGCGAATCCGGTCACAGCAACCGTAAGCGCAGAGTAAAGCCCCTAAATTGCGGCTGGTGCTCGTCCGATCTCCAAAGGTACCGGCTGGTCCGGTTCGCCAGGATGGTGAGACCGCATCCGGTCCCCGTGCCCGCCTGTGGTTGCAAAGGATTTGCTCCTCACGTGAAACGTCTCTTCGCCGCTTCACTGCTCCTCGCGTCGTCGATCCTGACGGCGCGCAGTGCGTTTGCTGCGTCGACGACGACCGGCGGCGCGCAGATTCAGTGGAACACCGCCGCCACGGCGACGCTCTCGATCGTCACGCAGTACAGCGCCGCGGGCGCGCAAGGCAACGCGACCCCGACGCTGCTGCCGAGCGCGGTCGGCGTCTGCACCGCGGCCGGGACCGAGGCCAACTTCACGCTGACCTACGGCGCGCTGAACCCGCAGTCGGCCGCCCCGACCGGGTGCCTCTACAAGAACGCGCTGGCGGTCTCGGTCAAGACCAACGACGCGAGCGGCTTCACCGTCAAGCAGTACCTCGACGCGACCCCGACGACCGGGATCGGCATCTGCGCGTTTCCGAACGGCTACGGCGGCGCGTTCCCGATGACGCCGGCCGTCTCGCCCGTCACGGCGTCGAGCGCGAGCGGGAACCCCGCGGCGGGGACCTACACCGGGAACAACCTGACCGCATGCGCCGGCGCCGGCCAGATCGTCCCGCCGGGGACCGGCGGCGCGTCGAGCGCCGGCACGACCCCCGGCAACCCGGGCGCCCCCGGGCTCGAGTTCTACTCGCCGGCGACCAACGGCTTGAGCATGATGTCGATGAGCGGCCCGACGGTCAATGCCGGCGCGCTCGCACCGTTCTTCACCGCCGAGGACGTGCAGGTCAACCTCGCGCGCGGAGCGTCGTCGACGACGGCGGGTCAGACCGGCGTCTACATGACGATCGAGCTGATCATCAACTGAGGTCGCGGTGATCCGCGCCCTCGGACGCCGGCTGCGCGGTTGGCGCGCGGGCGAGCAGTACCGCGTCGCGGAGGACATTCGCTTCGCGCGCGCACCGCGCGCACTCGCGCTCCGAAGCGATGCGTTCGCCGACGGCGCAGCGATACCGCAGTCGAAAGCGTCGCCGCCGCTGGCGTGGAGCGGCACCCCGCCGCAGACGCAGTGCCTCGTGCTCGTCGTCGAGGACGTCGACGCGCCGATGCTGCGGCCGTTCGTACACGCGCTCGTGTACGAACTCGATCCCGCGACGAACGCGCTCGCGGCCGGCGCGCTCGGCCGTGACGCCGGCGTGGCGATGGGGCTCAACGGCTTCGGGAAGCGCGCGTACGCGCCGCCGACGCCGCTTCCCGGACACGGGCCGCACCGCTACGTCTTCACGCTGCTCGCGGTCGATTACACCCCGCACTTCGATCAAACGCCGAACCGTGGCCGGCTGCTCGACGCAATCGCCGGTCACGTGCTCGCACTCGGCGAACTGACCGGCGTCGTCGAACGCTGACGTCCCGCTAGGCCACGACCCAGCCGGCGCCGGTCGCGATCGCGACCGCTTCGCGGCGACCGCTGCACGAGAGTTTGCGGCAGATCGAGCGAATGTGCGTGTCCACGGTTTGCGGGCTGCGCCCGGTGCGCGCGGCGATGTCTTTCGTACTCGCGCCCTTCGCCAGCAGTTGCAAGATTTCGCGCTCGGCGGGCGTGAGGCGCGCGTAGTTGCCCGCGGCCTCGCCGGTCGCGGCGAACGGGAGCGCCGCGATGAGGCGCGCGAGGCCGCCGACGTGCTCCGCGCGCAGGCGTTCGAGCGCGGCGGCGAGCGCGGCCGGATCGGCCTGCTCCAGCTGCACGCGCGCGGCGGCGCGGACCGCGTGCGCGAGCGCGCGCAGGCGGCGCATCGCCGGCGCCGTGCGGCGCTCGGCCTCGGCCAGGTGGCGGTGCGCGCTCGTCGCGTGCCCGCGCACGAGTTCGGCGAGCGCGGCGGTGAGCAGGACGCGCACGGTGCGCGGCGTCGTGCGCGCGCAGCGGCTCAGCGCGTCGAGCGCGGCGCGCAGCGCGGCGTCGCCGTCGTCGTGCAGGCCGGCGGCGAACGCGTAGAGCGCGATCTCCGCCGCGCGCAGCGCACGCCGTTCTTCCGTCGCCTGCGCCAGCGCGGTGCCGGCGAGGAGCGTGTGCGCGCGGACGAAGTCGCGCTCCCATGCCGCGCGCAGAGCGTACGCGGGAAGCAGCGCCTGCGCGCGCGCGGCGGCCGGCGCGGCGCGCTCGTCGTCGAGCGCGCGGTCGAGGCGTTCCAGCGCCGCCTCGTCGCCGCGTTCGACTTCGATCGCGTACGCCGCGACGACGCCGAAGACGCGCGCCTGCCGGCTTGCGCCCTTGCGCGCGCACTCGTCGAGCCGATCGAGGATCGCGAGCGTCGCGATCGGGTCGTCGTCCTCGTCGTTCACGACCGTATAGAGGACACTGTACGCGCGCGCCGCGACTTCGTACAGGCCGCGAGCCGTCGCCAGCTCGACGGCGAGCGTCGCGTAGTCGCGCGCGCGCTCGTGCGCGGGCGCAGGCGCGAACTGGTGCACGTAGGCGGCCTGCTGGTAGAGCCGCGCGCGAGCGTCGTCGCCGAGCGCGTCGGCGCGGTCGAGCGCGCGGCGCGCCGCCGCGAGCGCGTCGCCGACGCGGCCGGCGTGTGCGTAGCCGGTCGCGAGCGTTCCCAGGATCGCGACGCGCTGCGCGGGCGGGACGTCCTCGTCGTGCGCGTACGGTTCGAGCAGCGCGGTGCAGTCGCGTTCCTGGCGCACGAGTTCGAGTGCGTAGCGGTGAACAAGTGCAAGCCGCAGCGGATCCTCGGCGCGCGCGATCGCCGCAATGAAGCCGGGTTCGGCGACGTCGAAGCGCCCGCGGTTCGCGTCGAGCGTCGCGCGCACGCCGAGCAGCGCGGCGTGACCGCGGCGCACGTCGTCGGGCAGCACGTCGAGCGCCTGCGCGAGGACCTCGCTTTCGCCGCGTTCGAGCAATTCGATCCCGTCGCGCTCGGCGAGGCGCACGATTGGGTCGATCGCCGCAACCTTCGCGTACAGCGCGAGCGCCGCAGCAACGTCGCCGCGCGCTTCGAGCAGCGCGCCGGCCTCCGCGTGCGCGTCGTACCATGCGCTCGCACCCGCGCGCCGCAGCTCGCGCTCGAGGAAGTCGCGAAAGAGGTCATGATAGCGCAGCGCGTTCGATTCCGTCGCGCTGAGGAACGTCACGCTGCGGCGCAGATCGGCGAGGAACGGCGCATCCGCGCCGAGCGCCTCGGCGAGCGCGGAGTCGAACGTCGCGAAGACGGCCGTTCGCAGCAGAAAGCGCTGCTGCGCGCGGCTCAGTCCCGTGAAGACCTGCTCGGCGAGGTAGCGGTAGACCATCTCGCGCGTCCCGCTCGCCGCGGCCCGCAGGTCGGCGGCGTGCGTGCGCGTGCGGAGCGCGATCGCGAGCGCGATCGGCCAGCCGCCGGTCAGCTCGCGCAGCGCCTCGATCTCGTTCGGTTCCGCGCTGGCCTGCGCGTCGTCGGCTGCCGCGAGCGCCTCGTCGGCGGTGAAGCGCAGGTCGTCCTCGCCGACCGGGTAGTCCATCCGGCCGTAGCCGATCCACGACGCGATCGGAAGCCCCGCGTCGGAGCGGGTGGCGACGATCCAGCGGACCCGCTCGGCGGTGCGCTCGATCAGCGCGACCAACAGCGCGACGGCGTTCGGGTCGGCGCCGGCATGGTGCAGGTCGTCGACGACGACCGTGCAGACCGTCCGCTTGAGGTGTTCCGCGAACCAGTCGGTGAGCTCCAGCACCGGGTCGGCCGCCGCCATCAGCCGCTGCTGCATGGCGGGGAACGCGGCCAGCGCGGTCGGGACAACGGGGGCGAGCGCCGCGCTCAGCCCGTGGACGAACCCCAGCAGCGTGCGGTCCTCGCGAGCGACGTCGTAGCGGACGGCGTCGAGGCGCGCCGTTTCAACAAAATCGCGCAATGCGACGCTCTTGCCGAACCCGGCGGGCGCGACGACGAGCGTGACCGGGAAGCGCGCGGCACGGGCGAGGCGTTCGTTGATGCGCGCGCGCAGCAAGCGCGAGGATGTGATGGAAACGATTTCGTCGGGCGGACGCGCGGAAACCCCCAAATTCCGGGGTATAATCCGGCGGAAGCAGCCATGCCCTCGAAGGAGCCCCCGACCGAGATGCCATTGCATCGCACGCCGCATTCGATCCGGGTGATGGTTCTCGCGCTGGTCGCCGCGCTCGGCGCCGGCTGCGCCGGAAGCGGCTCCGTCCCGGCCGCGGCGGTCGGAGGCGGCGCGCGCGGCACGAGCGAGTCGGCGATGGGGATGCCCGGCGAAAGCGCGATGGGCCTTCCAGGCGAGAGCGCGATGGGGATGCCCGGCGCGCAGTTCGCCTGCACGGGGCTGCCGGCGCCGGGGACGGCGAGCTGCACGCTCGCGATCAACCTGAACGCCGCGCCGTCGGCGAACCCGAACCAGCCGGCCGCGCTGATCCCCGGCCTCCATCCGGCCGACCTGCAGAGCGCGTACGCGCTCCCCTCGCAGAACGCGGGCGGCCTGGTCGCGGTCGTCGACGCGTACGACGCCCCGGGCGCCGAGTCGGACCTGGCGGTCTACCGCAGCGCGTTCGGGCTCGGCGACTGCACCAGCGCGAACGGCTGCTTCCGCAAGATCGACCAGCGCGGGCGAACGGCGCTTCCTGCACCGAACGGTGCCTGGGCCGAAGAGACCGCGCTCGACCTGCAGATGGTCTCGGCGGCGTGCCCGCGCTGCACGATCGTGCTCGTCGAGGCCGACTCGGCGTCGCTCGACGACCTCGGCGCAGCCGTCGACACGGCCGCATCGCTCGGCCCGAAGGCGATCAGCAACAGCTACTACGCGCTGGAGTGGTCCGGCGAGTCGGCCGAAAACGTGCACTACCACCACCAGGGGATCGCGGTCACCGCCAGCTCGGGCGACCGCGGCTACGCCGCATACCCCGCCGCCTCGCCGTACGTCACCGCCGTCGGTGGCACGTCGCTGCGCGCCGCGAGCGGCGGCTGGAGCGAGTCGCCGTGGGAGTACACGGGGCACGGCTGCAGCGCGTTCGTGCCGACACCGCGCTGGCAGACCGGCACGTCCTGCACGACCCGCTCCGCGGTCGACCTCGCCGCCGTCGCCGACCCGCAGACCGGCGTCGCGACGTTCGACGCCGCGGCCGGCGGCTGGCTCGTCGCCGGCGGCACCAGCGTCGGCGCCCCGCTCGTCGCCGCGGCCTACGCCCTCTCCGGCCGCCCCGCCGCCCCCGGCTACTCCTACCGCCACCCCGCCGGCTTCCGCCCCGTCGGCGGCACCGGCTATCAACCCATCGCGGGCCTCGGCTCGCTGAACGGGGTGTCGGGCCTCTAGCCGGCCTCGGGCCTGTCCCGAGGCCGGGCTTCGGAGCGCCGTTCAGGCGGTCCGAAGCCTTCTACCCGATTTCCGGTATGTTGGGTCCCCTCCGCCGCCGCGTACGCTGCGAACGAAGGAGGATGGAACCCGACATGAACAGACTCGTCCCGCTCGCGGTCGTGCTCGGCCTCACG
>JAFAMK010000400.1 GCA_019233415.1 Vulcanimicrobiota bacterium | reverse complement strand
TCGACTTCTATCCGGACCGCATCGACGTCATCGTGACGTTCGCGAACACCGGCGACAACTTCGTGACGCTGCTCCCGTACGGGAAGAGCGTGCTGCGCGACGACCGCGGCGGCGTGTATCGCATCCTAGCGATCAAGGACTGGACCGTCACCGACAAGCACCTCTTCGAGGGCGTCCCGCTCCCGCCGAACGGCCAGTACACCGGCTCGCTGGCCTTCACCGCGACGCGCCTGAACGACGTGAAACGCGGCTGGTCGCTGACGATCGCCCCCGCGCTACGCGACGGGGCGGACGCGCCGTTCGACGTCACGATTCCCATCGCGCCGCAAAGCTAGGCGGGCCCCCGGCGGTATCCGCCGTCCACGTCGTACGAGAGAGGAACCGTCTGCAGGGCCAAGGAACGGTCGCACCGCCCGGCGGTGACTATTTGAGAAAGGCCTCCGGGGTTTTTCCGTGCTTACGGGAGTCGTAAATCAATGCGTCGCATCGTCCTCTCCCTCGCCGCCCTGGGCGCCATCGCGCTGAGCGCCTGCAGCGGGGGCGGCTCGGTCCTCAGCTTCAGCAACAGCTCGACCCCCGACCGGACCCTCGTCGAGGTCGTGGGGACTACAAACATCGCCCGCGTCCTGCCCGGCAATAGCTTGCCGTTGAGTGCCGTCGGCGCCCGCGGCCCGGCGAACGGCTATGTTGGCGGAAACTCGTTCACGTGGAGCGCCGCGCTGGTGACCAGCGGCCAGTATCCGATCAACACGGGCGGCGTCATGAAGGCGTGCTCGGCCGTGACGATCACCCAGTCCGGGACGGTAGTCAACTACACGACCGACTTCACGCAGTACCTGACCATCGATCCGACCAACACGGCGAACGTCATCTTCACGCCGCCGACGTCGATCCCGATCCCGGTCGGCGCGACCCAATTGACCCTCCCCGGCACGAACCCGTACTGCGTCGTCGTCTCGGCGACGCCGGTGGGTGGATCGCAGGCGAACACCGGCTCGATCACGGTCGCCGTCGTCAACCCGGCGGGCCCCGAGAACTAGAGCGACGCCTACCAAACCCGGCGCGACGAGGAGCGGTGACGCTCCTCGTTCGCTTTTACGGGGCATCTACGCCCTGATCGACCCCGGCCGCGCCGAGCCCATCGCCTTCACCGAGGCGCTCCTGCGCGGCGGAATCCGCCTCTTCCAGGTTCGGGCGAAGGGCGGCATCGACGGCGCGACGCTAATCGCGATCGTCAACCGCGTGCGCGACGCCGGCGGCCTGACGCTGGTCAACGACGACGTCCGCCTGGCCCGGCTCGCCGACGGCGTTCACCTCGGCCAGGAAGACGCTGCCGAACTCGACCTGCACCTCCTGCGCAGCGCGCTCGGCTCGTCGATCATCGGCCTCTCTTGCGGCGTCCCCGCTGAAGCCCGCGCAGCAGACCCCAAGCTGGTTGACTACGTCGCCGCCGGCCCCGTCTTCGCGACCCCGTCGAAACACGACGCCGGCGACCCGATCGGTATCAGCGGCACACGCGCCGTCGTCCAGGCGACGACGCTCCCCAGCGCCGCAATCGGCGGGATCGGCCCGGCAAACATCGCCCGCGTCGCGGAGTCCGGAGTCCAGATGGCCGCCGTGATTTCCGCTTTGGTTTGCGACGACCCCGAGGCTGCCGCGCGCGACCTAGTCGCGCGGTGGAACGCCGCGACGGCATGACCGTCGTTGCGACCGTCGGCACGACGCACCCGCTCGCGTTCGCCGGCCTCGGCTTCGCGATGCTGGCGCTCGCCGACGACGGCGTCCGCCCGGTCTTCGTCGTCGCCGGCGTCACCGCGCAAGACGCGAATCACGTGCTCGTGCGCACGGCGCTGGATGCGGCGTCGATTCGCGCGCAATTCGACGCGCTGCGCGACGCGGAGATCGACGCGTTTCACGTCGGCGCACTCGTCTCCGCTGACGTGGTGAACGCCGTCGCCGACGGTCTCGCCGGCTACTCGGACGTTCCGGTCGTCGTCGACCCAGTATTCGCCGCAACCGGCGGCGACGCACTCGCCGACGACGCGACGCGCGCTGCGCTGCGCGACCGCCTCTTCCCGCTCGCAACGATCGTCACGCCGAACCTCGACGAAGCCGGCGTCTTGCTCGGCCGTGTCATCGACGACCGCGACGCGATGCACGAAGCGGCAAACGCACTGCGTGCATGCGGTGCCCGCGCGGTGCTCGTCAAAGGCGGCCACCTGAACGACGACGCGGTCGACGTGCTCGCCGACGAGCGCGGCACGCGCGAGTTCGTGTCTCCGCGCACGCACGGCACACTGCGCGGCACCGGCGATTTGCTCGCGGTGACGATCGCCGCCTGTCTCGCGCGCGGCGCGCACCTCGCCGAGGCGATCGAACACGGGCGCCGCCGCGTGCGCGAAGCGATCGCGCGCGGCGTGCCGTTCGCGGGGACGCGCGTCGCCACGTTCTCCGGCCAGTAAAAACGAAAGAACCGCCACCTGCGTGACGGTTCTTCGAGAACGCGGCGAGCGAGCGCGCTAGCGGTATGAGCTGCGCTGCGACTGGAAGCAGTCGCGGCAGTAGACCGGTTTGTCGCCGCGCGGTTGGAACGGCACTTCGGCTTGCTGGCCGCAGCTGCTGCACGTCACGCTGTACATTTCGCGTGCGCGCTCGCCGCCGTATCCGCCACCGTTGCCGCGACTACCACCACCGCCGCCGTATCCGCCACCGTTGCCGCCGCCGCCGCTCTGGCGCTGGCTCTTGCGCGCGGAGCGACAGTCGGGGCAGCGGTTCGGCTTGTTCTGGAAACCCTTGGTCGCGAAAAACTGCTGTTCGCCGGCGGTGAAGGTGAACGGCGCGCCGCAGTCGGTGCAGGTCAGTTGTTCGTCGTTATACAAGCGAGAAGACTCCTACGATGAGGCCTGGTTTCGACTCGCCGAGTACCTGGGTGTGGTGATGCCACGAACAGCGGGACCGCGCGGGGATCGAGAACCGGTCGATTTTATGCGTGGATACTACCACGGGCTCCGATGCCACGCAAGACAGCGCCACAAACACCGATGATTGCCGAGAAACCCGCTTCCGCAGTGCGTTCCCGCGTCATGTCCGGTCACCGACCGACCGGTAGGCTTCACCTCGGGCATCTGCTCGGCACGCTGACGAACTGGGTGCGGCTCAGCGAGACGACGGAGACGTTCTTCGAGGTCGCGGACCTGCACGCGTTCACGACCGGCTTCGAGAACCCGCAGGCGATTCGCGACGCGCGCGAGGACCTGATCCTCGACTGGCTCGCCGCCGGGATCGACCCGGAACGATCGACGCTCTTCCTCCAGTCAGCCGTGCCGGAGATCAGCGAGCTGCATACACTGCTGTCGATGATCGTCCCCGTGTCCTGGCTGCAACGCGTGCCGACGTACAAGGACCAGATCGAAGCGCTCGGGCCGGAGATCGCGACGTACGGTTTCCTGGGATACCCGCTGCTGCAACTGTGCGATATTGCAGTATTTCGTGCGGATACGGTGCCGGTCGGGAGGGATCAGGTCTCGCACCTCGAGTTCGGCCGCGAGGTCGTTCGGCGTTTCAACTATTTCTACGGTGAGACGCTGGTCGAGCCGCAGGCGCTGCTCTCGGAGTTTTCGGCCGTACCGGGGACGGACGGGCGCAAGATGTCCAAGTCGTATCACAACACGATCGACATCGCGGACGACGAGGAGACGACGACCAAGAAGGTCCGCTCGTACATCACCGACCCGCAGAAGATTCGCCGCAACGATCCCGGCCGTCCCGAAATCTGCCCGGTCTTCGCGCTGCATCACTACTCGAACGCCGCGCGCGTCGCCGAGATTCGCGAAGCGTGCGCATCCGGTGCGCTGGGCTGCGTCGCGTGCAAGACCGAACTCGCCGAGACGCTCAACGCGTTCCTGCGCCCGGGCCGCGAACGACGCGCATCGATCGACCGTACGCGCGTCGACGAAATCCTCCGCGACGGCAGCGCGAAGGCGCGCGAGGTCGCGAACGCGACGATGCGCGACGTTCGGCGCGCGCTGAAGCTGGTCGACTGAGATGCGTCTGGCGGCCACGGTCGTCGCGTGCGCGCTGCTGACACTAGCGCTACCAGTGCGTTCGTACGGTGACGCGCCGGCGATCGATCCGGCGGCGGCGCAGCGCGCGATCGCCGAGCGTCAGCGCCTGTGTGAAGCGGACAACGGAAAGCTGTGGGGCGTCTCGTTGTGCGGTCCGTTTCTGTTCGTCGATCCGGCGACGCGGCAAGTCGTCGGCAACTATCCGAACGCAGCGCTTCCCGCTGGCGTCATCCCGGCCAACACCGCGTTTCCGCTCGGCGACGGCTACGTCACGATGGTCATGTGGCCGATCACCGACGACCCGATCGCGCGCAACATCCTCTTGATGCACGAGTCCTGGCATCGCATCCAGCGGCAGATCGGCCTCCCGCCGGCCGAGGGGAACAACGATCATCTCGATACGTTCGACGGCCGCTATTGGATGCTGCTCGAATGGCGCGCGCTCGCGCGCGCAGCGACGCTGTCCGGAAGCGCACGGCGTGCGGCCGTTCTCGACGCCCTCGGTTTCGCGGCGCAGCGCCACCAGCTGATTCGCGGCTCGGGGATCGCCGAGGCCAACTTGCTGCGCAACGAAGGTCTGGCCGAAGACACCGGCGTTGCGCTGTCGACGGCGCCGCGTGATCGTATGGTCCGCGTCGTCGAAGAACTTGCACGCTACCGCGGCGCTCCGTCGCTGGTGCGCTCGTTTGCGTACGGTGCGGGTCCGGCGTACGGTGCATTTCTCGACCTGTACCGACCGGGGTGGCGCCGCACCCTCAACGGGCACAGCGACCTGTACGCGCTGCTGGCCGCCGCGCTCCACACCGAGCCCAGCGCCGCCACGGCGACGAAAAGCGTCGCGGCATACGACGACGGCTCGCTCCGCACTGCCGAGCAGCAGCGAGAAACGCGGCGCGTCGCGCGTCTTGCAGCGCTGCGCGCAACGTAC
>JAFAMK010000383.1 GCA_019233415.1 Vulcanimicrobiota bacterium | reverse complement strand
GAAGGCGCACGACCCGCGGATTCGCGTCGCGCTCGCCGATCCGTACGGCTCGGCGCTGTTCAGCTACGTGAAGACCGGCGAACTGGCGACCGACGGTGATTCGAACGCGGAAGGGATCGGGATCAAGCGGATCACCGCGAACTTCGCCGGTGCGCCGGTCGACGACGCGTTGCGTGTCGACGACGGCGCGATGGTCGCGATGGCGCACTGGCTGTTGCGCGAGGAGGGGCTGTTCGTCGGTGGTTCGGCCGCGCTGAACGTCGTCGCCGCGTCGCGCTACGCGCGCACGCTGCCGGAGGGGAGCCGCATCGTCACCGTCTTGTGCGATGGCGGCGACCGCTACCGCTCGCGCATCTACGACGCGGACTGGCTGCGCGAGAACGACGTGACGCCGACCGCGCGGGGTCTCGACTTCCTGTGAGCGCCGCGCGGTGAGCGAGAAGCTCTCGCACGTGCGCGACGACGGCTCGCTCGCAATGGTCGACGTCGGCGCGAAGGCCGCGACGGCGCGCACGGCGCGCGCCGAGGCGCGCGTGCGGCTGAGCGACGCTGCGGCGACCGCGCTGCGCGAGGCGACGCTGGCGAAGGGCGACGCGTTCGCCGCAGCGCAACTCGCCGGGATCATGGCGGCGAAGCGCACGGACGAGCTGATCCCGCTCGCGCACCCGATCCCGCTCGGCGCGGTCGACGTCTCCTTCGCATGGGACGGCGCGACGACGCTGCGGATCGAGAGCCGCGCGACGACGGTCGGACAAACCGGGGTCGAGATGGAGGCGATGGTCGCGGCGAGCGTCGCCGCGCTGACGATCTACGACATGTGCAAGGCGGTCGACAAGGGGATCGTCGTCGAGAGCGTGCGCCTGGTCGAGAAGACCGGCGGCAAGTCCGGCGCCTGGACCGCACCGCGATGAGCGCGACCGTCCACCCCGTCTCGGTGATCGTCCTCTCCGACCGCGCGCACGCGGGCGAGCGGCCCGACGCGTGCATCCCGGTCGTCCGCGACGCATTGCTCGGGAACCCGCTCGCGATCGACGACGAGCGCATCCTCCCCGACGATCCGGCCGCGCTGCAGGCGGCGCTGATCGAGCTGTGCGAGGGCCCGACACGGCTCGTGCTGACCTCCGGCGGGACGGGCCTTGCCGAGCGCGACCGCACGCCGCAGGCAACCGCGGCGGTGCTCGACTACGAGGTGCCGGGGATCGCCGAGACGATGCGCGCCGCCGGGCTGCGCGCGACGCGTGCCGCGATGCTCTCGCGCGCGGTCGCCGGCGTGCGCAACCGCTCGCTGATCGTCAACTTGCCGGGCAGCCCGAAGGCGGTGCGCGAGACGCTCGACGCGATCGTCGCCGCGCTCCCGCACGCGCTGGACCTGCTCGCCGGCGTCGCAACAGATACGCACCCCACGGGGTATCACGAAGGGTGACCTTTCAGTCGGCCCAAGGCTACCTGCTGGGCCTGATCAACGAGAACGCCTCCCGGCGGATGCCGAACCGGCTCGACCGCATCCGCGCCTTCCTCGATGCGCTGGGCAACCCGCAGGACCGCTATCCGACGATCCATGTCGCCGGCACGAGCGGCAAGGGCTCGACCGCGACGATGATGGCCACCGCGCTCGAAGCCGCGGGAAAGCGCACCGGCCTGCACACGAAGCCGCACCTGAGCAGCGTCACCGAGCGCGCGCGGATCGACGGCATCGCGATCGGTGAGCACGCGTTCGGCGACCTGATCGGCGAGATGATGGAGGCGGTCGAGCGCGTCTCGTTCGAACACGGGCGCCCGACGTACTACGAGACGCTGCTCGCGCTGGCGTTCGTGTGGTTCGCGCGTGAGAACGTCGACGTCGCGGTGATCGAGGCCGGCGTCGGCGGGAAACTCGACGGGACGAACGTCCTGCGCCCGCGCGTCGCGGTGATCACCAACGTCGCGCTCGACCACACGGAGATCCTCGGCGACACCGTCGAGAAGATCGCGGCCGACAAGGCGGGGATCGCGAAGCCCGGCATCCCACTGGTCAGCTTCGCGCGCGATCCCGGCGCGCGCCACGTCATCGAAGAGGCGTGCGCCGCGGTCGGCGCGCCGTTTGTTTCCGTTGCCGACACCGCGACGATCGAGCCGCGCCGCGGCGAGCTGTACGGCCAGTCGTTCGGCGTCGTCACGCCGGACGACCGCTACGAAATCTCGCTCCCGGTGCTCGGCGACTTCCAGCAGGAGAACGCGGCGACCGCGATTCGTGCGCTCGAACAGCTTGGCCCCGACCTGCGGCCGACGCGCGAGCAGATCGAGGCCGGCTTCGCACGCACGGTGATCCCCGGCCGGATGGAATTCTTTCCGTCGCATCCCGGCGTCGTCTTCGACGTCGCGCACAACCCCGACAAGTCGGCGCACCTCGCGCACGCCCTAGCCGAGACGTTCCCGGGCCGGCGCTTCACCTTCGTGATGGCGATCGGCGAGTCGAAGGACGCGCAGCACGTGATCGAAGCGTTCATCCCGCTGCACGGTACATTCGTCTTCACCTCGTTCGAAGCCGCAGGGCGCCCGGCATCGCGGCCGCAGCGGCTGGCGTCGATCGCCGAGGGCCTCGGCGCGTGGGGCCGCGCGATCTACGACCCGGTCGAAGCCTTCTCGGTCGCACGGCGCAATGCCGACGCCGACGAGATCGTCGTCGTCACGGGCTCGACCTTCGTCGTCGCCGAGCTGCGCGCGTGGTGGATGGCGAACGTCCAGTCGAATTCGAACGTGTGATGATCGAATCGACGCGCGGCGCGCTCCGAGTGCGCGATCGGGTGCTGCCGTGGGGTGCGCGCACCTACGTGATGGGGATCGTCAACGTTTCGCCGGACTCGTTCTCCGGCGACGGCGATCCCGACGCCGCGCACGCCGCGGCGCACGCGCTGCGCCAGCTCGCCGACGGCGCGGACCTCGTCGACGTCGGCGCGGAGTCGACGCGGCCCGGGCACCAGCCGATCGACGAGCGGACCGAACGCGGCCGGCTGCTGCCCGCGCTCGCCGCGACGCGCGCCGCCGCGCCGCACGCGATCGTCTCCGTCGACACGTTCAAGCCGGCGGTGTTCCGCGCCACGCACGCCGCCGGCGGCGACCTGCTCAATTCGATCTGGGGTGCGTCGCCCGAGCTGATCGCGGCCTGCGCCGAGGTTGGCGCACCGATCGTCGTGATGCACAATAAAGCCGTCGCGGTCTACGAGCGCGACGTCGTCGACGAGGTGCTGCGGTTCCTCGACGACGCCGCGACGCGCTGCGTCGCAGCGGGCATCCCTGCCGAGCACGTGATCCTCGACCCCGGGATCGGGTTCGGGAAGCTTCCCGAGCACAACCTCGCCGTGCTGCGCGCGCTCGACCGGCTCGTCGCACTCGGCTACCCGACGCTGATCGGAACGTCGCGCAAGTCGACGATCGGCAAGCTGACCGGGCGCGGAGTCGACGCGCGCGAGTTCGGCACCGCTGCGACGGTCGCGCTCGCGGTCGCGGCGGGGATCGACGTCGTGCGCGTGCACGACGTTCCCGAGCAGCTCGACGTCGTGCGCGTCGCCGACGCGATCGTGCGCGGGTGGCGCCCGAACGGCTGGGTCGACAACCTGCCGTGAGCGGCC
>JAFAMK010000337.1 GCA_019233415.1 Vulcanimicrobiota bacterium | reverse complement strand
TCCGGCCGCCCCGCCGCCCCCGGCTACTCCTACCGCCACCCCGCCGGCTTCCGCCCCGTCGGCGGCACCGGCTATCAGCCCATCACGGGCCTGGGCTCTTTGAACGGGGTCACGGGGCTCTAGCGGTCTACCCGATTTCCGGTATGTAGGGTGCTACCTCCGAGCGCGTACGCTGCGAGCGAAGGAGGATGGAACCCAACATGAACAGACTCGTCCCGCTCGCGGTCGTGCTCGGCCTCACGACGGCATCGTGCTCAGGCGGCCATGGTGCCGGCTCGTTTCTCCCGTCCGGTGCGTCGGGTGCCGGCAGCGCCGCTCCCGCTTCGGCCGGCGCGCGCACGACCCGCAGCGCCGCCGTCGCCGCGGCACCGCCCGGCTGGGCGACCACCGCGACGCAGGCGGTCAGCCTGAAGAACGCGACCGACCTCGGAACGCTCGACGCGACGAAGCCGGTCACCGTACGGCTCGGCCTGCAGCTGCACAACGTCGACCAGCTCAAGTCCGCGGTGCAGTCGCGCGCGGTCCTCTCGCCGGGCCAGATTCAGAGCGCGTACGCGCCGACGGCGAGCGAGGTCGCGCAGGTGACGAACTACCTGCAGAGCCAGGGACTCACGAGCATCACCGCCGAGCCGAACGGGCTGATCGTCAGCGCGACCGGCAGCGCCGCGCAGATCGCGAAGGCGTTCGACACGACGCTGCACGCGTTCACCGTGAACGGCGTGAGCGCATATGCGAACACCGCACCGGCGTACGTGCCGACGGCGCTGAACGGCATCGTCGTCGCCGTGCTCGGGCTCAACAACGTGCAGGCGTTCGCGACGAGCCCGCATCGCGGCGGGCAGGCCGTGAACCACGCGTCGCCGGCCGACTCCGCGCCCGCGCCGCAGCCCGAGTCGCCGTGCGCGCTCTCCAGCGTGTTCATCGTCGGGCTGCCGTCGCCGCAGCCGATCCCGACGCCCGAAGCGTACACGACCGGCTGCCCGCGTAACTACACGCCGTCGGACTACTGGCGCGCGTACGACGTCGGTTCGACGTCCGGCGCGGGCCGCACGCCGATCGCGATCATGGCCGAAGGCAACGTCAGCTCGTCGATCGCGGACTTCCGCGTCAACGAGCAGGGCGACGGGCTGCCGGAAGTTCCGGTCGTCGTGAAGCAGGTCGGCGTCGCAAGCCCCGACACCGCGGGCGCCGACGAGTGGACGCTCGACATGACCGCCTCGACCGGGATGGCGCGCCGCGTCTCGACCATCTACCTGTACGCGACGACGTCGATGACCGACTCCGACATCGCGCTCATGTACAACCGCTGGGTCACCGACGACCTCGCGCCAGTCGGCAACTCGTCGTTCGGCGGCTGCGAAGCGTTCCCGTACCTCGACGGCTCGATGCTCGTCGACGACGAGATCATGCTCATGGGCGCCGCGCAGGGACAGACGATGTTCGCCTCGACCGGCGACACGGGATCGTTCTGCTCCGTCGGCAACCCGAACGGCGTCCCCGGCGGCGCGCCGCTCGTCGAGTACCCCGCCGCGTCGCCGTACGTCGTCGCGGTCGGCGGAACGACGCTGTGGTCGCAGTACGACGGCACGTATGCGGGCGAGTCGGCGTGGAACGCCGGCGGCGGCGGGCTCAGCCAGTTCGAGTACTCGCCGTTCTGGCAGAGCGGGATTCAGCCGGTCGGGACGACCGCGACCGGGCAGAGCTTCCGCGGCACGCCCGACATCGCGATGGACGGCGACCTGCAGACCGGGATGATCGTCTACATCGCGTCGGCCGGCGGGTGGACGACGATCGGCGGTACGAGCCTCTCCTCGCCGCTCGCGGCGGGTGTGTGGGCACGGATGCTGCAGAACCACCCCGGCCTCGGCTTCGCCGCGCCACAGCTCTACCACACCTTCGCGATGAGCAATCCGGGCACGAAGCTGCTCGGCCCACCGCCGACGATCAACGTCGGGCCGTTCCACGACGTGGTCAGCGGGAGCAACGGCGCGTTCGCCGCGACCCCGGGCTACGACTACACGACCGGCCTCGGCTCACTCGACGTCGCAGCACTGAACGCGGTCATCGGGCAATAACTGGGTTCCCCCGATGACTGCAATGAGGGCACCGCAGCGATGCGGTGCCCTCGTTGCGTCTACGGGATCACGTGCTGCACCGATCCACCGGGACCGGTGGCGTACCAGATCGTGCCGTCGGGTGCGAAGGTCATCTCGACCGGCGCACCGCCGAAGTACGCGCCCGCATTGGACGGCGCGAGCGTCGTCACGTTGCGGGTGGTCATCTCGATGCGGACGAGCTGCGCGGCGACCGGGTCGATCGACCACAGGGTGAGGTCGGGTTGCGCGTGCAGCGAGACCAGCGTCGCCGGCAGCGTGACGGGCCACACGCCGACGACGTGGCCGGCAAACTGGATCTTCCAGATCGTCGCGTTCCCCGTCGTGCCGGACGTGCCGAGAACGAAGACGGCGTTGTGGAGCGGGCTGTCGACGATCTCCGTCGGCCGGTCGCCGGCGTTCGGCAGCGACAGCTCGGTGATCGACCCGGTACCCGGCGTGTGGAAGGCGACCTTGTTCGTCGCGCTCTCGATGAACCAGAGGTTCCCGTCGCTCGCCGCGATGAGCTTCGAGCTGCCCGCGAAACCGGACGGCACGGCGATCTCGGTCGGCGCGGTCGCGAAGTTCTGATCGACGAAACCGAGCACGTCACCCGTGAACGGGTCCAGCGGGTCCTGCGAGGTCGCGGTGTAGTAGAGGTTGCCGTCCGGCCCGATCGCGACGTACGCGACGAAGTCGCCCGCGCGGGGCAGCGCCGTCGTCACGCTCGTGCCGTTCAAGTTGGCCGGCATGCGGGTGATCTTGTTCCCCGGACCGCCTTGGAACAGCGCGTGCAAGGACGGGGACCAGACGATCCCGGGCGAGTCGCCCTGCGCCGCGGTCTGGCTGCTCGCGTTGAAGCCGTGCGCGGTGTCGAACGCGATCGGGATGTACTGCACGAAGATGTCGATCGAGCCGGTGTCGTTCTGGTTCGGGAACCGCACGATCCCGTAGTACGAAATTCCGTCACCCTCGGAGTAGATCTCGGTCGGTCCGAAGCCGGGCGCCGGGCTGATCGCGATCGCCGACGTGATCGTCGGCGCGACCGCGAGCGAGGTTCCGGTGAGGCCGCCGGGGATCGTCGACGCGCTCGTGAGCGTGAACGTCGCGCCGGACGAAATCGCGCCGGTGTACGTCACCGGGATGATCGAGCCGGGCGCCGAGACGCCGGGCGCGCTGATCGAGGTCGCATGCGACGTGTCGGCGTCGGCGACGTTGAAGAGGACCTGTGCGCCGTTCGCGTCGACGTACGTGCCGTCGGTGAGGATCGTGTTGTTGTCGGCGTCGCGCGCGTCGACGAACAGCAGCGCGGTGGCCGGCGTCCCGGCCGGGAGCGACGCCGGCACGACGCGCAGCGCCGCGCTCTGCACGATCCCGTTGAACGTCACCGCGATCGTGTTCGGCGACGAGGCGCTGATGACGGCGGTCGTGACGCCGTGCGAGAGCGGGTGCGACTGCGGGTCGACCAGCGTGACGTCGAACTGGTCCACACCGACCGGTGCGTTGAAGTTCGCGGTGCACTGTGTCGTGCAGACGACGAAGATCGGGCCGGCGCGCGTCCCGCCCGCGGGCGTGTAGCTGATCGACGCCGCGTAGGTATTGGCGGAGACGTACAGCGGCAGACGGCCGTGCTTGCCCGGCGTCTTGCCGGGGATCGCGACCGAGAACGAGACGGGCGCCATCGGCGCCGTCGTGGGGCTGGACTGCGGCGGCACAGCCGAAGCCGGTCCGCTGCCCCCGCTTCCACCGCACCCCCCGAGTGCGGCTGAAGCGATGAGCACGAACGAGATGCCGAAACGGCGGAACATCGGGAAACGAGCCCTCTTGGATGGCACACACCCGGGGGCGGAGGGGCACGAGGCCCCCTCCTAAGGATTTCGTACGAGCTCGCTCGCCCCTTCAGCCAAGCTTAAGCTAAGCTGAGAAGCTCCTTAGCAAAACGTTGCTAGATCGCCAGTGGGCCTAGCGCAGCCGGCCTTCGAGCGCGCGCAGCGTCTCGGCGTCGAGCGCGCAATGCGCGTCTGAAGTGGTATCGGAGTCGTTGACTACGTGTGAAGCAGCGGCGCGAATGTGCCACGGTCGAGTGGAAGCGACACGTGCTCCTGAACGATCAGCCACTTGCCGTTGATCTTTCGGTACACATCGGTCACCCGCACCGTGTAATCAAACGGCTTTCCGTCCTTTGCGAGGACCCCGGAAACATGCTGCAAACTATGGCTATAGCCGACATCTCCACTCGCTTCGACATCGAGAGCGCTCATCGTGTAGTGTAGCGGTCCGTGAACCGCCGCGAAGAAATGTTCGAAGGCGTTACGATACGCATCCCAACTCAAATAGGTGCCCGGTGGTCCAAAGACGTCGTAGACGAAGAGCGACTTGCCTGGCGCATAGGCGGCCATGAGCGCATCGACGTCTTTATCATTGAAAGCCGTTGCAACGCTTTTCTCGAGCGTACGCAGTTGCGATAGATCGTCGGTAGGCATGGGCACCGTACGAGCTGGCACCAGGACCAGTGCGAGTAACCCCAAGGAGGCGAGTAGTAGTCTCTTCACAATGATGCCTCCGCGGCCTCATTCCCAACGCACTCCTCTCCTAACCGGAAACCGGCGTGGTTGCACGAGAATCATCCATGCGCCACGACTAGGGCAGCGTTAGGGGACGGTAGCGCAGCCGGTGCGGCCGCGCGGCTTCTTCGCCCAGGCGCGCGCGTTTGTTGGCCTCGTACTCCTGGTAGTTGCCTTCGAAGAAATAGACTTGCGAGTCGCCTTCGAACGCGATGATGTGCGTCGCGATGCGGTCGAGGAACCAGCGGTCGTGGCTGATGACGAGCACCGTGCCGGCAAATTCGCTCAGCGCGTCTTCGAGCGCGCGCAGCGTCTCGACGTCGAGGTCGTTCGACGGCTCGTCGAGGAGCAGCACGTTCGCGCCGGCAAGCAGCGTCTTCGCGAGGTGCAAGCGTCCGCGCTCGCCGCCCGACAGGTTGCCGACGAGTTTCTGCTGATCGGCGCCCTTGAAGTTGAAACGGCCGAGGTACGCGCGCGAGGGCATCTCGAAGCGCCCGATCGTCAGGATGTCGCGGCCGTCGGCGACGTCGTCGAAAACGGTCTTCTCGCTTTGCAGCGACTCGCGGCTCTGGTCGACGACGGCGAGCTTCACGCTCGGCCCGATCGCGATCTGGCCGGCGTCCGGCCTCTCCTTGCCGGCGATCATGCGGAACAGCGTCGACTTGCCGGCGCCGTTCGGGCCGATGATGCCCACGATGGCGCCCGCGGGCACCTTGAAGCTGAGGTTGTCGATCAGCTGGCGGTCGCCGAAGCCCTTGCTGACGTTGGTGAACTCGATCACCTCGTGGCCCAGGCGGTCGGCCACGGGGATGAAGATCTCGTTGGTCTCGTTGCGCTTCTGGAATTCCTGCGAGGCGAGCTCCTCGTAGCGCTGCAGACGCGCCTTGGATTTCGCCTGGCGCGCCTTCGGGTTCTGGCGCACCCACTCGAGCTCGCGCTGCAGTGACTTGGCAAGCGCCTCCTGCTGGCGCTGTTCCTGCGCGAGGCGCTGCTCCTTCTGCTCGAGCCAGGAGGAGTAGTTGCCCTGCCAGGGAATACCGTGGCCGCGGTCGAGCTCGAGGATCCACTTGGCGACGTTGTCGAGGAAGTAGCGATCATGCGTGACCGCGACGACCGTGCTCGGATACTGCTCGAGAAATTGCTCGAGCCAGGCGACCGATTCGGCATCGAGGTGATTGGTCGGCTCGTCGAGCAGCAGCATGTCGGGTTTGGACAGCAGCAGCCG
>JAFAMK010000206.1 GCA_019233415.1 Vulcanimicrobiota bacterium | reverse complement strand
CGAATCTCCCCGGCGCGTTCGGCGATACGGAGGGGATTTGCGCGGCTTGCTCGCTCGGCCTGCCGGGTGGCTCGGTCAGACTGCGGCGAGCCCGCCCGAGCGGTTCGCCGCGGGGACGACGAGCTGTTCCAGAAGCTCTTCAATCACGTGGTCGCGGAGGTGGACGCCGTCGGCGAGGAGGACATCGTCGCGAGCGACCCCGTCGCGCGTCAACAGCGGCCATGCGTCGAGGAACTGCGCGCCTTCGGCGTCGCACGCTTGCGCGACCAGCGCGTTGAGGATGAGCGCGGCCTTGTAGAGGAACTCCGGACAGACCCGGGGGGAGACGACCCCGCTGAGAGCATTGACGTTGTGAGCCAGGGTGGGCACGTCGGTCGTAGGCGGTAGGATCGAGATGACCGCGAGTCGCGTGAAGCCGCGCTCACGCAGTCGTTGAAGCCCGATCTGGAACGGCTTCACGCGCTCGGTGAAGTATTTCGTCGCGCCGTGTTCGTTCGTGTGATCGAGCAGCAGTGGGCGCTGCAGCGACCGTGCGAGCGGGTGGATGAACCGCGTCGTCGGCAGCACGAAGTCGTCGGCCGGGTAGTCGCGGAGCGCTAGGAACAGCTCGTACGATCCGAGGCATACCACCAGCATCGGCGGCCGCACGGCGTAACGCATCTCGGCGACGAACCGCCACGCTCCGGTGCGCGCGGTGAAGATGCCGTCGCCGTTCGCCGGCGAGCCGGGCTCGTCGACCAGCAGCCGGGCGCTGCGCAGCGCGCTGCGGACCTGGCCGTTGAGCTGCTCGCGGTCGTTGGTGAAATTCGACAGCGCGACCGCCTGCGCGAGGAAGATCGGCTGACAGACGAGGGGCGGCGCGTCGTCGCGTTCGATCACGCGCTCGGCGTACGAGAGCGCGTGGCTCTCGCCGAGGAACAGCACCGTCTCCGCCCGTCGTACCTGCATGGGGACCGGTTTTCAGCTGTTCGCGACGATCCCTTCGATCATGCGGGCGACGTTTTCCGCGCTGCGCGCGGCGGCGTCGAGGACCTCGTCGTGCGAGGTGGACGAGCCGTTGCCGTGGACGTTGGTGATGAGCGAGAAGCCGACGACGTCGCGGTCGAGCGCGCGCGCGGCGATCGTTTCGAGCACGGTCGACATGCCGACCGCGTCGGCGCCGATCATGCGCAGGTAGCGCGCTTCCGCGGGTGTTTCGTACGCGGGGCCGACGAGGCCGGCGTAGACGCCGTCGTGCAGCACGATGCCGTACTCGCTCGCCATGTGCCGTGCGAGCTCGCGCAGGTGCGGCGCATACGCGTCGGCCATGTCGACGAAGCGGCCGCGTGCGCCCGGGAGCGTCGCGCCGATCAGAGGGCTCGTTCCGGTCAGGTTCATGTGGTCGGCGATCAGCATCAAGTCGCCCGGGCGGTAGTCCTGGTTCACGCCGCCGGCCGCGTTCGTCAGCACGAACGTCTTTGCGCCGGCGTGCGCGGCGGCGACGACGGGATAGATCACGTCGCCGGTCGCGCGCCCTTCGTAGAGGTGGAACCGCCCGCTGAACGCGACGACGCGCCGGCCGTGCAGCGTCCCGATGTGCGCCTCGCCGGCGTGGCCGGCGACGGTCGGCGTCGGCATCCCTTCGATCTTCTTGTACGAGACGGTCGTTCCGTCGATCCGCTCGCGCAGCACCGCGCCGAAGCCCGAGCCGAGCACGATCGCACAGTCCAGCTCGCCACCGGCCTTCTCGCGCAGATAGTCGGCTGCGGCCTCCAGCCGCTTGCGCTTCACGAAGCCGCCTGCGCCGCCGTTTCGAGGAGGTTCGTCCCCGTCATCTCGGGCGGGACGGGGAGGCCGAGGAGCGGGAGCAGCGTCGGTGCGACGTCGCCCAGCTTGCCTTCACCGGCGAACGTCCCCAGGCTGCGCGCCGCGATCAGCACGAACGGGACCGGGTTCGTCGTGTGCGCGGTCAGCGGGTTGCCGTCGGCGTCGATCTTCTCCTCGGCGTTGCCGTGGTCTGCGGTGATCGCCAGGATGCCACCGGCCTTCAGGACCGCCCCTTCGAGCCGGCCCAATGCAACGTCGAGCGTCTCGAGCGCCGAAATCGTGGCGTCCCAGACCCCCGTATGACCGACCATGTCTGCGTTCGCGTAGTTCATCACGATCACGTCGTGGCGATGGTGCGCGACGTCCTCGACCGCGGCGATCGTAATGTCGTTGGCCGACATCTCGGGCGCCAGATCGTAGGTCGCGACGCTGCGGTTCGAAGGGATGAGGATGCGGTCCTCGCCGGGGAACACGTCCTCGCGCCCGCCGTTGAAGAAATACGTCACGTGCGCGTACTTCTCGGTCTCCGCGAGCCGCAGCTGGGTCAGCCCCGCATTCGCCACGATTTCGCCGAAAACGCCGTACTGCGGGCGCGGGCCGAACAGGACCGGATTCGGGAAGTTCTCCTCGTACCGCGTCATCGTCGCGAAGACAACGTTTGTGTAATGACGCACCGGGAACGCGTCGAACCCCGGATCGCTGAACGCGAGGGTTAGCTGGCGCGCGCGGTCCGGGCGGAAGTTGAAGAAGATGCACGCGTCGCCGTCCGCGACCGGGCGCGGCTCGCCGACCAGCGTCGGAACGACGAACTCGTCGGTCTCGCCGCGCTCGTACGCCGCCGCCAGCGCCTCGGCGGCGGTCGGAAAGCGGTGCGCCGCCTCGCCGTTCGCGAGCGCGTCGTAGGCCTTGCGCGTGCGGTCCCAGCGCTTGTCGCGGTCCATCGCGTAGTAGCGGCCGGAGATCGTCGCGATCGCGCCGGCGCGGCCGCGCGCGATCAGGTGGCGTTCGAGCCGGTCGAGATACACGCCGGCCGACTTGGGCGGTGTGTCGCGCCCGTCGAGAAACGCGTCGACCGCCAGCGGGGCGCCGGCGGCCGCGATCGCGTCGATCAGCGCCTCGACGTGGTCGAGCGAGCTGTGGACCTTACCATCCGACACGAGTCCCATCAGGTGGATCGTCCCGCCGGTGCGCCCGACGTGCTCGATGCACGTGCGCAAGGTCTTGTTCTGCGGGAACGCGCCGCTCGCGATCTCCTCGTCGATCACGACGACGCCCTGCGGCACGACGCGGCCGCTGCCGATGTTGATGTGGCCGACCTCGCTGTTCCCCATCACGCCGGCCGGCAGGCCGACGGCCTCGCCGCTCGCCGCGAGCAGCGTGTTCGGGTAGGTCGCGAGGATGCGGCTCCAGTTCGGCAGGTCCGCGGCGAGGATCGCGTTGCCGTGGCGGTCGGCGGTCGTCCCCCAGCCGTCGAGGATCGCGAGGACGAACGGCTTGCGGCGGTTCACGCGGTGGCTCCTTTGCGTGCGCCGTCGAGGAGCGCCGCGAACGAGGCGGGTTGGAGGCTGGCGCCGCCGACGAGCCCGCCGTCGATGTTCGGCTGGGCGACGAACGCGGTGACGTTCTCCGGCTTCATACTCCCGCCGTAGAGCAGGCGCACGTCGGCGAGGCCGGGGATCGTGTCGCGAATCTCGCCCATGAGGGCGTTCGCCTCCTGCGGCGAGTCCGCGTTGCCGGTCCCGATCGCCCAGATCGGTTCGTACGCGACGACGCAGCGGGCGACGTCGCCGGCCGAGAGCCCGTCGAACGCGGCGCGCACCTGCGAGGCGACCTTCGTGCGCGCGAGCCCGGCGGCGTGCTCGTCCGCGGTCTCGCCGACCGCGACGATCGGCGTGATCCCGTGCGCCAGCGCGGCGCGGACTTTTTCGTTGATGCGAAAATCCAGTTCGCCGAACAGCGCGCGCCGCTCGGAGTGGCCGATCACGACCCACGCGACGCCGCACTCGACCAGCATCACGGGCGAGATCTCGCCGGTGAACGCGCCTTCGTCGGCCCAGCTCATGTTTTGCGCGCCGAGCGCGATCCCGGAACCGGCGAGCGCGTCGCGCGCGGCGCACAGCGCGGTGAACGGCGGGCAGATCACCGCGTCGACCGCGCCGAGCGGGAGCGGCAGCGCGCGCACCGCGTCGACGAACGCGCGCGCCTGCGCGACC